>NZ_JBFUAB010000005.1:0-244207 GCF_056406535.1 Roseateles sp. P1_C1_2 | reverse complement strand
CGCTGCACACGGCGCCGGCGCGCAGCCTGGAGGTGGTGCGCGGCTTCGGCGCCTGGGTGTGGCTGTGGGCGGCCATCGCGCTGGCCTACCCGCTGCTGGCCTGGCGCGTCGACGGGCGCTGGCGTCTGGCGGGCCGCAAGGGCTGGCTGGCTGGCCTGCTCGGCGTGGCCTGCCTGTCGCTGGGAATGCGGCAGGCCTTCCCGCAGCAACTGAGCCTGCCGGCGTTCTTCGAGCGGACCACGGCCGACCGGGTGTTTCCGCTGAACCTCGCGTCCAGCCTGCAACGCGTGCTGGAGCAGGCCGGGCGTGAGAAGCCGACCGTCTCGCTGAACGGCCGTGCCCGCCCCGGCTCGGCCGAAGAGGCTCTGCACCTGGTGCTGGTCATCGGCGAGTCCGTTCGGCCCGATCACCTGGGCATCTATGGCTATGGGCGAGACACGACGCCCGGCCTGTCCGCGCTGCGCGACGAGCTGCTGCTGTTCCACGACGTCGCCTCGACGGCGCACTGGACCGGTGTCGCCGTGCCCGGCATCGTCGGCCGGCCCTTCGGCGACCACGGTCGAGCCAGCGTCGTGAGCACGCTGCGCGAGGGCGGGTACCACGCGGCCTGGCTGTCCAACCAGGAGAACTCGGACCTGATCAGCGACGCCGACGTGGCCGACTTCGCGCGCGGCGACTACGACTTCCATCTGCGCATGGACGCCGCGCTGCTGCCACCGTTCGAGGCACTGCTGCGCCAGGCCGGGCCGCGCCAGTTCATCGTGCTGCACATGATCGGCAGCCATTTCCCCTACGAAGAGCGCTACGACGCCCAGGCGCGACGCTTCACGCCCACGCTGGCCGACGCCGGCGTCAACGGCTGGCCAAGCCCGGGCCACAAGGCCGAGGCCATCAATTCCTACGACAACACGTTGGTCGTGCTGGACCGTTTCCTGATGCGCACCATCGCCGCGCTGCGTGCCGACCCCACGCCGGCCCTGCTGGTCTTCACCTCGGACCATGGCGAAAACCTCTTCGACGACGAGCGCCAGCGCTTCATGCACGCGCTGACCGATCCGTCCAAGGCGGACACGACGGTGCCCTTGTTCTTCTGGGCCAACGAGGCCTACCGCCGGCGCTGGCCCGAGGCCCTCGCGCCGCTGCGGGTCCACAGCAAGGCGCCCATCAGCCACCCCGACCTGATGCCCACGCTGCTGGACCTGGCCGGCGTCGACGCCAACGGCATTTCGCCCGCCGAAAGCCTGCGCTCGCCGGACTGGCGCCCACGCCCCCGCCGCCTGCGCCAGATCGACGGCCCCGGCTGGAACTACGAAGACATGCGCTGAGCTCTGAAACTGGGGTCAGAGTCGATTTATCGTTTGCCAACGCGGATCGGCTAGGCTGACGCATCCCACCCGAGGAACCGCCATGACCGCCACCGCCTCCATCGCCGCGATCAGCCCCGTCGACGTCGCCGCCAGCCTGACCGAGTTCTGGTCGCCGCGCGTCGTCGGCGCCTTCGACGACAACTACGTCAAGGTCGCCAAGGTGCAGGGGACTTTCGGCTGGCACCGCCACCCCGACGAGGACGAGCTCTTCCACATCCTGCGCGGCCGGCTGCGCATCGAGATGCGCGACGGCGCGGTCACGCTGGAGGCGGGCCAGATGTTCGTCGTGCCGCGCGGCGTGGAGCATTGCTCCGTGGCCGAAGAGGAGTGCCTGCTGATGCTGGTGGAGCGCAAGACGACGCTGCACAGCGGCGACACGCCGAACGAGAAGACGCGCTCCATCGAGGCGCAGCTGGGCCAGGTCTAGCGGCTCAGCTCCCGGCGCGCGTCGCTGCCTATCCAGCGCGCCGATTTCTCCTCACGCTGGCACAGGCGCTCCGCCACAGTGAGCGCAGGCTCACGCAGTGCCGGGCTGCGCTTGCCGATCTGCCGCAGCGCCCAGTTGACGGCCTTCTTGACGAAGTTGCGCTCGTCGTCGGCGGCGGCTTCGATGAGCGGCAGGCGGGCGATGAAGTCGGCGTCGGGCCGCGTCTTCTGGTGCACGGCGGCCACGGCCAGCAGCGCGAAGCCGGCGCGCTTCTCGAACTCGGCCTCGCGCGCCGCCCAGCGCGGAATCGCCTCCCAGGCCAGAGGGCTCTTCACGAAGGCATTGGTGCAGGCCTGGTCGCAGACGTCCCAGGCCCGCATGCCGGCGACCCAGTGGTCCATCTGCTTCACCGTCAGTTGGGCTGGCTCGGCCACCATGCCGGCCAGCATCTGCGCATCGGGAATGCCCCTGTCCCACAGCGCCAGGGCCAGCTCGTGGTCGCGCTTGAACTCGCGGGCCAGCGCCCGCAGCGTCGGCACGGCCAGGCCCAGGCGGGCGTCGCCGGTCAGGCCGAAGCGGGCCATGGCCTCCAGCGCCTCGGGGCGGGCCGCGGCATGCAGGCGTTGCAGGGCAAGGTCGAGTCGGGAGGTGCTCATGAAGATGGCGCTTGACTTAGAGCGCACTCTAGGTCGTCCAATGGCCCCATGACAGCCCTGGCCGACCCTCCCCTGCTGCTGATCGGCGCGCTGGCCGCGCGCTGCGGCAAGTCCGTCCACGCGATTCGCTGGTACGAGGCCCAGGGCCTGGTGCCCGGCGTGGCGCGCGACGCCGGCGGCCGCCGGCGCTACCGCGAGCAGCATGTCGCCTGGCTCGAATTGATGGAGAGGCTGCGCATCACCGGCATGTCCATCGCGGAGATGCGCCGCTACACCGAACTGGTCACCCAGGGCCGCAAGAGCCTGGGCGCGCGCCGCGACATGCTGGCCGCCCACCGTGCCGAGGTGCTGGCCACGATCACGCGCTGGCAGGAGGCGCTGGGCGCGCTGGACCAGAAGCTGGATTTCTATGACGACTGGATCGCCACCGGCCAACGCCCGGAACGCGACCCGCTCAACCCCAGGAGACCGACATGAACACCGCCACCGAGACCAACAAGGCCCTGCTGCAATCCATCTACGCCGCCCTGGCGGACGGCGACGGCCGGCCTTTCCGCGAGGCCATGGCCGAGGACTTCAGCTGGACCATCGCCGGCCACTCGGCCTGGTCGCGCAGCTGGCTGGGCCGCGAGGCCGTACAGCGCGATCTGCTTGCGCCGCTGTTCCAGCGCTTCGCGACGCGCTACCGCAATCGCGCCGAACACTTCATCGCCGAGGGCGACACCGTCGTCGTGCAATGTCGCGGCGAGGTGCAGACCACCGCCGGCGAGGCCTATGACAACCACTACTGCATGGTCTACCGGGTGGCTGACGGGCGGCTGCGCTCGGTCACCGAGTACATGGACACCGACCTCGCCTGCCGCGTGCTCGGCGCGCCCGAGATGGCAGCTCATGCGGCCGGCTCATAAGCCTATTCGGCGAACGCGCGTGACGCGGCGCAAAGCCTAGGACAATTGCGCCACCCCATTTCGTCGCCTGCCATGAAGCTGCTACCCCTCTTCTCGACGCTTGCGCTTGCCCTGACCCTGAGCTGCGCCCCTGCCCACGCCGTCACCGGCCCGGGCGTCTCCTGGCAGGCCGCCGCGGCCGACGCCGACATCGACCGCTACTTCGTGCAGGCCAAGGCCGAGAAGAAGCCGGTGCTGCTGTACTGGGGCGCCAAGTGGTGCCCGCCCTGCAACCAGCTCAAGGCCACGCTGTTCAACCGCGCGGACTTCATCGAGCAGAGCAAGGCCTTCGTGGCCGTGGGCATCGACGGCGACGCGCCCGGCGCGCAGAAGCTGGGCACGCGCTTCAAGGTGCGCGGCTACCCGACCATGATCCTGTTCAACCCGGCCGGCAGCGAGATCACCCGCCTGCCCGGCGAGGCCGATGCGGCCCAGGTCATGAAGGTGCTGCAGCTGGGCCTGTCCAGCGGCCGCCCCGTGAAGGCCGTGCTGGCCGACGCCAAGGCCGGCAAGAAGCTCGCCGCCAACGAATGGCGGCTGCTGGGCTTCTACGGTTGGGAGACCGACGAGCAGCAACTGCTGCCGGTAGCCGAGCGCCCGGCCACGCTGGCCCAGCTGGCCAAGGCCAGCGAGGGCGTGGATGCCGAAACGACGACGCGGCTGTGGCTGAAGTCGGTCGGCGCGATGGCCGAGGGCAAGGCGGCCGACCCGGCCCAAATTTCAACAGGTTTGCCGCGCCTGCGCGCCGTGCTCGGCGACGCCGCCCAGTCCCACGCCCAGATGGACGTGCTGACCAACGAGGCGCCCGACCTGGTCAAGGCTTTCGCGCCGCAGCCCGGCGAGGCGCGCCTTGCCCTGGTCGCCGAATTCGACGCCGCGCTGAAGCGCCTCAACGAAGACACGACGCTGTCCCGCGCCGACCGCCTGAACGCGCTGCAGGGCCGCATCGACCTGGCGCGCCTGGATTCGCCCAAGGACGCCCCCAACCCCAAGAACATCCCCGCTGCCCTGCTGACCGAAGCCCGCGAGCAGGCCGCCAAGGCCAACCGCGAGATCACCGATGGCTACGAGCGCCAGGCCGTCGTCACCGAGGCCGCCCATCTGCTGGGCCGCGCCGGGCTGTGGAAGGACAGCGACGAGCTGCTGAAATCGGCCCTGGCGCGCAGCCACTCGCCCTACTACCTGATGAGTCAGCTCGGCAGCAACGCGAAGAAGCAAGGCAGACGAGCCGACGCGCTGCGCTGGTACGAGGAGGCCTTCAACAAGAGCGAAGGCCCGGCCACGCGCCTGCAATGGGGCACCACCTATCTGACCGCGCTGGTGGAGCTGTCGCCCGAGGACGCCCCGCGCATCGAGAAGGCCGCCGCCCAGCTGTTCAGCGAGGCGGACAAGGACCCCGGTGCCTTCTACGAACGCAGCGAGCGTTCGCTGAAAAAGGTCGGCAGCCTGCTGACCACCTGGAACCAGGGCCCGACGCAGGCCGCCGTTGTCGGCCGCCTCAAGGCCCAGCTCGACGGCGTCTGCGGCAAGCTGGACGGCAGCGACGCCAAGGCCAAGTCGGCCTGTGCCGGCCTGATGAAACCAGCCAAGGCCTGAAGCAGCCCCTCGTCCAAGGAGTACCTTGGCCGGGACCGCGCTGCAGCCAGCGGCCTCAGCGCTTCGGCAGGCACGACAAGTCCACAGGACTTGCCGTGTCCGGCCTCAGCCCCCGAGGGGACGGCGATGCCTGCGGCATTGAGCCGCCGGCACATCGCCCAAGGCGGGCCGGCTAGGGAGCGGCCCGGCGCTCGGCCCGCAAGATCACTGAGCCTGTTCCATCTCCAGCGCGGCCTGCACGGCCGGGCGCTGCTGCATGCGCGCCTGGTGGGCGGCCAGGTTTTCCAGGCCCGCGATGTCCACACCCATGCGGCCGGACCAGCCGGTGATGACGAACAGATAGGCGTCGGCCACCGTGAAGCTCTCGCCCATGAGGTAGGACTTGCCCGAAAGCTGACCGTCCACCCACGTGAAGCGTTCCACGAGCTTCTTTTTGAAGAGAGCTTTCACCTCGTCAGGCACGGCCGGGTTGAACAGCGGCCCGAAGCCCTTGTGCAATTCGCTGCCGACAAAGGCCAGCCACTCCTGCACCCGCGTGCGCGCCAGCGTGCCGGCCGGCGGCAGCAGGCCCTTGGCGGGCGCCAGGTCGGCGATGTACTGCACGAGGGCGGCGTTCTCGGTGATGCGCTGCCCGTCGTCCAGCTCCAGCAGCGGCACATAGCCCCGCGGGTTGATGGCGTAGTAGTCGCTGCCGTCGGCGAGCTGATGGGTTTTCAGGTTGACCTGCACGGCTTCGTGGGCGAGGCCTGCTTCGTGCAACACGATGTGCGGGCATTGCGAACAGGCACCGGGGCTGAAATAGAGCTTCATGGCGGATGTCTCCTGGTAGCTGAGGGTCAGAAGCGGCAAATGCCATGCCCGCTCGGAGCGGCGAGCGCCAGCTGCGGCACACTTCGGCCCCGGCGGCGCGAGGGCTGCCGGACACAATGCCGCGGAGGGACGGAACATGGATGACGCAGGCTTGAGCGGCCTGGCTGGCGGCACCGCCGCCGTGGTGGCCTCGGCCGACCTGGCTGGCCTGGCGCTCAGCGGCGGCCAGACCGGTCACGGTCACGGCGCCAGCGGTGATTGCCTGAACTGCGGCGCCACGCTGGCGATGAACGCGCGCTTCTGCAGCCTGTGCGGCCAGGACACGGCCAACCACCCGCCGTCGCTGATGGAGTTCGCGCACGAGTTCATCAGCCACTACATCGCCGTCGAAGGCACGCTGTGGAAGAGCCTGTGGGGCCTGATGGCCAGGCCCGGCTTCCTGACGCGCGAATACCTGGCCGGCCGCAAGCAGCGCTATGTGCTGCCGCTGCGCCTGCTGTTGACGCTGGGCCTGCTGTTCTTCCTGGCGCTGAAGCTGATGCCCGGCAGCACGCAGGGTTTCCTGGACGATGACGACGAGGTCGCCCAGGTCGTGCCCCAGGCGGCGTCAGCGGCATCAGGCGCTGCCGCCAAGATCGCCAAGACCAAGAAGAAGGTGGTCGAGCGCAGCAGGGACGCGAACATCCTCAACCCCGAACTGGCCTCGCAGCTGCCCCAGGGCATGCAGGACCGCATGCATCGTGCCGAAGACCATTGGCGTGCCGACCCCCAGGGGTCCATGAGCGCCATGGGCGCCACCATGCTGGGCCTGGCGCCCTATGCGGTGCTGTGCTCCCTGCCCTTCTTTGCCGGCCTGCTCAAGCTGCTGTTCTGGCGCCAGCCCTATGGCGCCCACTTCGTCTTCGCCATGCATCTGCACGCAGCCTGGTACGGCATGCTGCTGCTGGCGGTGCTGCTGCCCTGGGGCGTCGTGGCCTTTGCCGTCTGGGCCTGGTCCAACGTCTACCCGGTGCTGGCGCTGAAGCGGGTGCACGCGGCCAGCTGGTGGACGACGGTGCTGCGCGCCGCGCTGCTGGCGGTGCTGCACTGGGTCATCATCACGCTGGGCCTCGTCCTCCTGACGATGGCCGGGGCCCTGGCGGCGGGCTAGAGCTCCGACAGCAGCGGCTCGCGCCGCAGGTCGGCGTCCACGTCCATCAGCACGCTGGCCAGTTCCAGCGTGCGCCACAGCCCCTCGGGCATGGCCAGGATGGCCTCGGGGGTGCGCGCCTGGCTGACCCAGGCACCGATCTCGGCATGCTGTTCGTGAGTCAGCAGGCAGCGGTCACGCATCTCGTCGAGTGTCTGCACGCTCAGCCTTTCTTCGCGGCGCGAGTGCCGCAGAGCCTATTTTGGTCGAGTGCGCCCGACGCTGCTACTTGCGGGGCTTGGCAGGCTGGGCCGGGGACACCTTGGGCGCATCGCCGATGACGGTCTTCAGCGGGCAGACCTTGAAGGCCGGGCACTTGGCGCAGCCGGCGACGATGGCGATGGGGCAAAGGGTCATGGCTGGCTCCCGGGGACGGTGGCTGGCTGAAGGGCGACCCAGCATACGCTGCCATTCATCCCGCGTCAGGCGCCATTCAGCTCATGGAACTGCCAACCGTCATCCCCAACGCGGGGGCAGGCCTGGCGGCCCGGATACTGGCGGCCATCCGATCCCTGGAGCCCTGCCATGCCCTTCCCTGCCCGGCGCGCCTGTGCGCTCGCCGCCGCTCTGGCGCTTGCCGCGCCGCTGGCTCATGCGGCCGCGCCGCTCAAGCCCTGCCGCATCGACGGCATTCCCACCGAGCTGCAATGCGGCAGCCTGCAGCGCCCGCTGGACCCGGCGCGGCCGGACGGCGTCAAGGTCGACATCCACTACCTCGTCGTGCCGGCACTGGCCCGCAACAAGCAGCCCGACGCCGTGCTGCTGCTGGCCGGCGGCCCTGGCCAGAGCGCCATCAAGGTGGCCTCGCGCGTGCTGCCGCGCCTGTCAAGGCTGAACAACCGCCGCGACCTGGTCTTCATCGACCAGCGCGGCACCGGCAAGTCCGCACCGCTGGACTGCCCGGACGACAGCAAGCTCTCCGTCGCCGAGCAGCTCGAGCCGGGCGCGCAGATGCGGCGCATCGAAGAATGCCGCATCGGACTCGAAAAGCTGCCCTACGGCAAGGACGGTGGCCTGCGCTTCTTCACGACCACGATTGCCATGCAGGACATGGACGCCGTGCGCGAGCAGCTCGGCGTGCCGCAGTGGAATCTCGTCGGCGCCAGCTACGGCACGCGCGCCGCGGTGGAATACCTGCGCCAGTTCCCGACCAAGGTGCGCCGCACCGTCATCGACGGCGTCGCGCCGCCGGACATGATCCTGCCGGCCAGCTTCTCCACCGACGGCCAGGCGGCGCTGGACAAGCTGTTCGCAGCCCACGCCAAGACCCATCCCGAGCTGCGCGCGGACTGGCAGAAGCTGCTGGCCTCGCTGCCACGCCCCGTCGCCGTGCAGCAGCCGCTGACCGGCGTGCTGGAGCGCTTCAGCGTCGACCGCGACCTCGTCATGCGTTCGGTGCGCGGCCCGCTCTACCAGCCGGCCCTGGCCGCCGCCCTGCCCGCGGCCATCCACGCGGCGGCCAGCGACGGCAACTTCGCTCCCCTCTTCGGCCTGACGACGGCCTTCGGCTCCAGTCCGTCGATGCGGCTGGCGATGGGCATGCATTTCTCGGTCATGTGCGCCGAGGACGCCCCCCGCATCGGCGAATCCAAGGACGCACCGGGCGCCGACTTCCGCACGGTGGACACCGAGATGTATGCCCGCGTCTGCAAGACCTGGCCCCGTGGTGACGTGGCGCCGGACTTCTACAAGATGCCGCCCGCGCCCAGCCCCGTCCTCGTGCTGAGCGGCGGCGCCGACCCGGCCACGCCGCCGCGCCATGGCGAGCATGTCGCCCAGGCCCTGGGCGCCGGCCATCCGGAGCGCGTGCAGCATGTCGTCGTCGCCGAAGCCGGCCATGGCGTCATGGCCGTCGGCTGCGTGCGCGACCTGATGTTCCGCTTCATCGACGCCAAGGCCGACACGGCCGCCCTGCCCCAGGACGCCGCCTGCGCCACCCGCATCCCGCGCCCCGTCGCCTTCCAACCCATCCAGTCCACGCAAGAAGGGGCAGCGAAATGATCGACATCCAGGACGTTCACAAGCAGTTCGTCGCCCAGAGCGGCGGCAGCCTGTTCAAGCGCGGCGCCAAGCGCGTCGTGCACGCGGTGCAGGGCGTCAGCGTGAAGGCCGCCAACGGCCGCATCACCGGCCTGCTGGGCGCCAACGGCGCCGGCAAGACGACGACGCTGCGCATGCTGGCCGGCCTGTTCCCGCCCGATGCGGGCCAGATCAGCGTCGACGGCATTGCCGTGAAGGACGCACCGCTGAAGGCCCTGGGCCGCATGGGCATCCTGGGCGATGCCCACGGCCTCTACCCGCGGCTGTCGGCACGCGAGAACATCGTCTACTACGGCCGCCTGCAAGGCATGAGCCCCGACGCCGCCAACGCTCGCGCCGAGGAGCTGGCCAAGCTGCTCGACATGGGCAGCATCCTGGACCGCCGCGCCGACGGCTTCAGCCAGGGCGAGCGCATGAAGACCGCTTTGGCCCGCGCCCTCGTGCACGACCCGGCCAACATCGTGCTGGACGAGCCCACCAACGGCCTGGACGTGCTGGCCACGCGTGCGCTGCGCGAGGCCCTGCGCTGGCTCAAGAGCCCCGCGGGCGGCAGCAAATGCATCGTCTTCTCGACGCACATCATGCAGGAGGTGGAGCAGCTCTGCGACGAGGTCATCATCGTCTCCAAGGGCCGCAGCGTCGCCCACGGCAGCGTGCCGGGCCTGCTGGAACAGGCCGGTGAATCCCGTTTCGAGGACGCCTTCGTCAAGCTCGCATTTCCGGAAGAGGTGGCTGCGTGAAACAAGGCCTGATCGTTTTCGTCAAAGAGCTCAGCGACGCGCTGCGCGACCGCCGCACGCTGCTGCGCCTCATGATCCCCGCCGTGCTGATGGGCCCGCTGCTGCTGATGGCCCTGTCCGGCCTCATCGCCTCGCTGGAGGAACGCGCCGACAAGCGCGAGATCCTGGCCGTCAACATCGAGGCGGCGCCGACGCTGAAGAACTACATCGAACGCCAGACCTACACCGTCAAGGCCGCGCCGGCCGACTACGAGGTGGGCTTGCGTGCCACGACGCTGCTGGAACCGGTGCTGGTCGTGCCCAAGGACTTCGAAGCCAAGCTGCTGGCCGGCGAGGCGCCGACGGTGGAGATCGTCAGCGACAGCGCCAACCAGCGCGCCAACGCCGGCGTCGGGCAGATCGCGCGCCTGCTGGGCGGCTTCAACCGCGAGCGCGCCATGCTCAACCTGGCGATGCGCGGCGTGTCCACCGAACTGCTCGAGCCCGTCGACGTGCAGGAGCGCGACCTCGCCAGCGCCCAGGCCCGTGCCGCGCGCTTCACCAGCATCATCCCGATGTTCATCATCATGGCCGTGCTCTACGGCGCCCTGACCTCGGCCCTGGACAGCACGGCCGGCGAACGCGAGCGCGGTTCGCTCGAGCCGCTGCTGATGAACCCCGCGCCGCACGGTGCCATCGTGGCCGGCAAATGGGCTGCCGTCGCGCTGATGGGCATGGCCGTGGCGCTGCTGTCGTCGCTGAGCTTCGTGCCCGCGCAGTGGCTGCTGAAGAGCGATGTGCTGCAGGCGCAGTTCAGCTTCGGCGGCGGCGAGGTGCTGGCCTTCTGGCTGCTGCAGATCCCGCTCGCGGCCGGCTTGTCGGCGCTGCTGATGGCCCTGGCCATCCGCTCCAAGACCTTCAAGGAAGCCCAGGCCGGCAGCACCCTGGTCATCACGGCCATCACGCTGATGCCCATGGTCAGCATGTTCAATCCAGGCGGCGAGGCGGCCTGGTACTACTGGGTGCCAGGTCTTGCCCAGAACACGCTGATGATGGCGGTGTTGAAGGGTGAGGCGCTGCGTTGGAGCCAGGTGATGCCCGGCGTCATCGTCGGCTTCGCGCTCGCGGCAGTCGCATTGCTTTACGTGGCGCGTTCGATGCGGGCCGCCGTGGCGCGCTAAGCTGYGCGGCCCATGAATCGCATCCTCTCCACGTCTGCCCTGGTTCTGCTGCTGGCCGGCTGCACCAGCTTCAAGAGCTTCACCGCCTTCGAAGCCGCCACGCCGCCGGACTACACCGGCCCCACGGTGAACGTTGCCGACCAGGTGGTGGCCATCAGCGCCCAGCGGCTGCACGTCTTCGAGATGACGCAGGTGGACGACCGCCGCCTGTCCAGCAGCAGCATGGCCACCACGCGCGCCGGCCAGGGCAGCGGCATGACGGTGGCGCCGGTGGCGCTGACCAACGAGCTGCCGCTGCGCCCGGCCCGGCTGCGGCTGCAGGCGACGACGCAATACGCCTCGCCGATGCTGGCGATGTCGAACGCGACCTGCCGCACGGTCGGCGAGGTCAGCTTCACGCCCCAGGAGGGCAAGCGCTACATCGTCGGCGGCCGCATCGCCGCCAAGGTCTGCGAAGTCTGGATCGAGGACCCGGTGACGGGGCAGGCCGTGACCGAGAAGATCAGCGGCCCCGGCATCGAGCCCTAACCCAACCGCCGAGCGGCGGCCTTGAGCAGCGCGCGCGAGTACCAGCGGTGAAAGCCCAGCAGGGCGTGAAAGACCCAGCCCAGGCGCGGCGCGCCGCCAGGCTCACGCCGGCGCGGCACGACGGCCGATCCGAACCACAGCGTGCTGCCAGCCGTACCGGCCTCAGCGGCCTCAGCGGCCTCAGCGGCCTCGACCTTGAACCAGGAGCGCGTCGCGCCGCTGTCCTCGTGCATCAGCAGCTCGTCGGGCCTGCGCGCCGCGACGGTCCAGACCGCCAGGCGCTCACCTTCGCCACGGGCCACGGCGCGCGCCATCGCGTCGCTGGAGGGCTTGCCCAGCAGCGCGATCAGGGCGCGCTCCACCTTGAACAGGCGCGTCGTGTAGAAGGCCTCGACGAACTCGGCCAGCGTCACGGCGCGCGGGAACTTCAGCGTGTAGGCGTCGGCAAAGGCAGCACGTTCCTCGGCCAGACGGGCCAGCAGGCTGTCGGTGGGAGGCGGGGTGTCCTGGGGTGTCATGGGCGCGAAGCGTAAACGCTCAGCGCCGCGAGGCCGCGCTGACGCTCAATCCGGCTTGACCTTGGCCCGCAGGAGGACCGGCTTCCAGCGCTGTTGTTCCTGGGCGATGAAGGCCGCGAACTGGGCCGGCGTGTTGCCGACAGCCTCGGCGGAGTCGGCGCTCAGGCGATCCTTGGAGCTCACCGAGCGGATCGCCTTGGCCGCTTCCACGGCGAGCTTGTCGACCGAGGCCTGCGCCATGCTGGACGGTGCCAGCAGGCCATACCACTGCGTCATCTCGAAACCGGGGAAGCCCTGCTCGGCCACCGTGGGCACGTCGGGCAGCTGGGGCAGGCGCTCGCGCGAACCCGTGGCCAGGCAGCGCAGCTTGCCGGCCTTGATGAACTGCAGCACGGCCGGCGCCCCGACGGCCGCGGCCTCCAGTCGCCCGCCCAGCAGGTCGGTCAGCTGCGGGCCGGTGCCGCGGTAGGGCACATGCAGCATGAAGATATTGGCCGCCATCTTCAGGTATTCCATCGCCAGGTGACCGGCGCTGCCGTTGCCGGCCGAGCCGTAGTTCAGCTGGCCCGGGCGCTTGCGGGCATAGGCGACGAACTCCTGCAGCGTCCTGGCGGGCACGTCGGCGTGGACGACGTAGAGGCTGGGCACCTTGGCCAGCAGCGTGACGGGCCGGAAGTCCTTGACCGGGTCGTAGGGCAGCTTGTCGAAGATATAGGGGTTCACGGCCAGCGTGCCGATATGGCCCAGCACCAGCGTGTGCTGGTCCTCCGCGCGGGCCACCTCGGCCATGGCCACATTGCCGGCGCCACCGGGCTTGTTCTCGACATACATGGTCTGGCCCAGCGACTTGGTCAGCTCGGCCGCGACGGTGCGCGCGACGATCTCGCTGCTGCCCCCCGGCGCGAAGGGCACGAGCAGGCGGATGGCACGGCTGGGCCAGGGGGTCTCGGCCAAGCTGGGCAGGGCCAGACCGGCGGAGGACAACAGCAGCAGGCGGCGTTGCAGATCGGTCATGGCGGCGCGGTGAAGAAGTCAGCGTGGGCCGACTCTATCCGGGCGCCGTTTCCTGCTCCATCCAACCCAGCCAGCGCATGGCTTGCTCGCGGTTCTCGCCACACATCTCCTCATGCGGCGGCAGGGAGCCGCAGACAGCCGGGCGCTCGGGCTGCCCAAAAATGCGGCAGCGGAGTTCCTCATCGAGCTGCACGCAGCGCACACCCGCCGGCTTGCCATTCGGGTGGCCGGGGATGGGCGAGCTGATCGAGGGCGCGATGCAGCAGGCGGCGCAGCGGGAGCGGCATTCCATGGGTAGCCGCGATTTTGCCTGCCAGGCCCGGGGTTACTTGCTGACGACGATGTCGCCGGACTGCAGCTCGCGCAACTGATCCACATAAGGCAGCTCGATGTTCGCGAAGCTCGCGGGCACGCCCGCGCAGCGCAGCGCCAGGGGCCGGTCGCAGACATGGAAGTGCAGATGCGGCTCGGTGGAGTTGCCACTGCTGCCCAGCGAACCGATGACCTGCCCGGCACGCACGGTGTCGCCGACCTTGACGCGCACGCTGGCCGTCTTGAGGTGGGCATACACGGTGGACTCGCCTTGGGCGTGTTCGATCAGCACATAGTTGCCGATGAGGGCGTCCTCGCCCTGGGCCATGCGCTTGTCCTGCAGCTCGCCGACGCGCTTCAGATAGGCGCTCTGCTCCTCGCCCGGGCGCCGCAGGTCGTCCACGGACTCAGGCACATCCTGGCGCGCGACCCGCACGATGCCGTCGGCGGCCGCCAGCACGGGCGCGCCATATGCGAAGTAGTCCGCCAGCCGGCTGCCCTTGCCGCGATAACTCAGCCCGCCCGCACCGATGCGCGCGATGTCGAGGGCGAATTCCTGCGGCACCACCCAGCGATGGTGGGAGTGGGCGCTCGGGCCGGCGCCGATGAACCAGGTGCCCGCGAGCGGAAAGCGGTAGCTGTTCTTGGCGCCGCTGAGGATGGGCAGCGAGGCGACGGCGCTGACCGCCTGCTGACTGGCGTCGTGGCCCGCGACCTGCACCGTCACGGCCGGCCGCTTGCCGCGGTAGCTCAGGAACTGCTGCACCAGCATCAGCGTCTCGCCGGGAGCCAGCGTCGCCGAGGCCGCGAAGACCGGCTTGGGGCCCAGCAGCGCGGCGCCGCCGAACTGGAAGCCGAGCTGGTCGATCAGGCCGGCGTCGCCCATCTGCTTGCCGCGGGCGGCGCTCTTGGCCAGGTCCGCGGCTTCCAGCAGCCGGGAGTCGGTCGGCGTGCCGGGGCCTTTCACGGCCAGCGTCACCGAATCCAGCGTGACGGGCACGCTGCCGTCGTTGGCGATGGCGATGTTCTGCACCAGCACCCCCTGGACGCCGCGCACCGAATCGATGGCGTAGGCATGCACGCCCTGCGCCGGATAGAAGCGCACCGACAGGGCTTGTGACCAGGCCGGAAGGCTGCAGCATGCGGCCAGGCAGGCCGACAAAAACACATGGCGAGGAAGCATGGGGTCCTTTCAAGACGGTGCCGCATTGTGGGTACCGGCGCCCGGCAGCACCTGTGCGGCGCGACCATCTGCATTCCCTGGGGCTTCAAGCGTTCGGATTGCGCCGATTGCGGCATGTGCGCCCGCGTACCAAGGCCGTATGGGATGACTTATCCACAGCCACTCTTTAAAATTCCGGGTTTGCCCGATGGCTCGACGCCCCTCGTCCAAAGACTACCTTGGCCGGTCCCCCGAGGGGACGGCGATGCCTGCCGGATTGACCGGCAAGCACATCGCCAGAGCGGGCCGGCTCGGGAGCGGCCCAGCGCTCGGCCCGAAATGCGGAATGGATAAAGAGATGCTCTACCCCAAGGAATTCGATGTCATCGTCGTCGGCGGCGGCCATGCCGGCACCGAGGCGGCGCTCGCTGCCGCCCGCATGGGCGCGCAGACGCTGCTGCTGACCCACAACATCGAGACCCTGGGCCAGATGAGCTGCAACCCCAGCATCGGCGGCATCGGCAAGGGCCACCTCGTCAAGGAAGTGGACGCCCTGGGCGGCGCGATGGCGCTGGCGACCGACGAAGGCGGCATCCAGTTCCGCATCCTGAACGGCAGCAAGGGCCCGGCCGTGCGCGCCACCCGCGCCCAAGCCGACCGCATCCTCTACAAGGCGGCCATCCGCCGCATGCTGGAGAACCAGCCGAATCTGCAGATCTTCCAGCAGGCGGTCGACGACCTGATGGTGGAAGGCGACCGCGTCGTCGGCGCCGTCACGCAGGCCGGCATCCGTTTTCGCGCCCGCGCCGTCGTGCTGACGGCCGGCACCTTCCTGGACGGCCGCATCCACGTCGGTCTGGAGAACTACAGCGCCGGCCGCGCGGGTGACCCGCCGGCGGTGTCGCTGTCGGCCCGCCTCAAGGAGCTGAAGCTGCCGCAGGGCCGGCTCAAGACCGGCACGCCGCCGCGCATCGATGGCCGCACCATCGACTTCAGCAAGTGCGAAGCCCAGCCCGGCGACCTCGATCCCGTGCCGGTGTTCAGCTTCATGGGCAACAAGGCCATGCATCCGCAGCAGGTGCCCTGCTGGATCACGCACACCAATCTGCGCACGCACGAGATCATCCGCAGCGGCTTCGACCGCAGCCCGATGTTCACCGGCGTCATCGAGGGCGTGGGGCCGCGCTATTGCCCGAGCATCGAGGACAAGGTGAACCGTTTCGCCGACAAGGACTCGCACCAGATCTTCCTGGAGCCCGAAGGCCTGACGACGCACGAGTTCTACCCCAACGGCATCTCCACCTCCCTGCCCTTCGACATCCAGCTCGCCGCGGTGCGCAGCATCCCGGGCCTGGAGAACGCCGACATCCTGCGCCCCGGCTACGCCATCGAGTACGACTACTTCGACCCGCGCGGGTTGAAGGCCAGCTTCGAGACCAAGGTCATCCAAGGGCTCTTCTTCGCCGGCCAGATCAACGGCACGACCGGCTACGAGGAAGCCGCCGCTCAAGGCCTGTTCGCCGGCCTGAACGCGGCACTGCAGGTGCGCGGCGACGGCCCTTGGACGCCGGCGCGGGACCAGGCCTACCTGGGCGTGCTGGTGGACGACCTCATCACCAAGGGCGTCACCGAGCCCTACCGCATGTTCACCAGCCGCGCCGAGTTCCGGCTGCAACTGCGCGAGGACAACGCCGACGCGCGACTCACCGAGACTGGCCGCCAGTTGGGCCTGGTGGACGACGAGCGCTGGGCCGCCTTCAACCGCAAGCGCGACGCTGTTTCACGTGAAACCGAGAAGCTGAAGAACACCTGGGTGCATCCCGGCATCCTGCCTGCGGCGGATGCGGAGCGGCTGGTCGGCAAGGCGCTGGAGCGTGAATACACGCTGGTCGAACTGCTGCGCCGGCCTGGGGTCGGCTTTGACACCATCGCCGAGGTGGCGTCGATTGCGCGGCCCGAAGCCGGCGTTTCACGTGAAACATTGACCGCCGAGCTGGGCCAGGAGCTGGCCGACCTCGTCACCGAGCAGCTCGAGATCAGCACCAAGTACGCCGGCTACATCAACAAGCAGGTCGATGACGTCGCCCGCGCCGCCCACTTCGAGCACCTGAAGCTGCCCGAAGACCTGGACTACGGCCTGGTCCACGCCCTCTCCTTCGAGGCGCGCCAGAAGCTGAACACCCACCGCCCCGAGACGCTGGGCCAGGCCTCGCGCATCTCCGGCATCACGCCGGCCGCGGTCTCGCTGCTGCTGGTGCACCTGAAGAAGGGCAAGTTCAAGGGCTTCACGGAAGCTGAAGCGGCATGAGGGACACGCTCCAGGCGGCAGCCACCGAACTCGGCCTTGAACTCAGCGACATCCAACTTGACCAGCTGCTGGCCTATCTGGCCCTGCTGCAGAAGTGGAACAAGGTCTACAACCTGACCGCTGTGCGTGACCCGGCACAGATGCTGAGCCACCATCTGGTGGATAGCCTCTCCGTCATCGCACCGCTTCAAAGGCACGGCGCGCCTGCCCGGCTGATGGACGTCGGCGCCGGCGGCGGGCTGCCCGGCGTCGTCATCGCCATCTGCTTCCCCGGCACCGACGTCAGCTGCGTGGACGCCGTCGCCAAGAAGACCACCTTCATCCAGCAGGTCGCGGCCGAGCTGAAGCTGCCGAATCTGCATGGCGTGCACAGCCGCGTCGAGCAGTTGAAGACGGAGCCATTCGGCGTCATCACCTCGCGCGCCTTCGCCTCGCTGGTCGACTTCACCAGCCTGACCCGCCAGCATTTGGCTGAAGGCGCGGTCTGGATGGCCATGAAGGGCCAGCATCCGGCCGACGAAATCGCCGCCCTGCCCGCCGACGTGGACGTGTTTCACGTGGAACAACTGGCCGTCCCGGGCCTGGACGCCCAGCGCTGCATCATCTGGATGCGGCCTCGCTGAGGTCACTTCACGGGTCGCGCCCGAGGGTCGACCCGCCCTCTCGCCGGTACGATGGCGGCAGTCGAGAACTGGAACCCATGGCCAAGATTTTCTGCATCGCCAACCAGAAGGGCGGCGTCGGCAAGACCACCACCACCGTCAACCTCGCCGCCGGCCTGGCCCAGATCGGCCAGCGAGTGCTGGTGGTCGACCTGGATCCGCAGGGCAACGCGACCATGGGCTCGGGCATCGACAAGCGCAAGCTGGAGCTGACCGTCTACGACGTGCTGCTGGAGTCCGCCTCCCTGGCCGAGGCCAAGACCCGTGCCGAAAAGGCCGGCTACGACGTGCTCGGCGCCAACCGCGAACTGGCTGGCGCGGAGGTGGATCTGGTCGCGCTGGAACGCCGCGAGGCACGGTTGAAGGCGGCACTGGCCGAAGCCGGCAAGGATTACGACTTCATCCTCATCGACTGCCCGCCGTCACTGTCCATGCTGACGCTGAACGGCCTGTGCAGCGCCCACGGCGTCATCGTGCCGATGCAGTGCGAATACTTCGCGCTCGAAGGCCTGACCGATCTGGTCAACACCATCAAGCAGATCCACGCCAATCTGAACCCCGACCTGCAGATCATCGGCCTGCTGCGCGTCATGTTCGACCCGCGCATCACGCTGCAGCAGCAGGTCAGCGACCAGCTCAAGGCTCACTTCGGCAACAAGGTCTTCGACACCGTCATCCCGCGCAACGTACGGCTGGCCGAGGCGCCGAGCTATGGTCTGCCGGGCGTCGTCTTCGATCCGAGCTCCAAGGGGGCTCAGGCCTTTGTCGACTTCGCCAAGGAGATGGTGAGGCGCATCGAGACGATGCGGTGAGCGCGGCCGCCTTGCGTGCCATGCGTGCCGACGACGCCGACAGCGTCGCCGTCCTCCACGCCATCAGCTGGCGCAGTGCCTACCGCGGCATCGTGCCGGACAGCTTCCTCGACCACGAGGTCTTCGCCGAGCGCCAGGCCGTCTGGCGCGAGCGACTGCAGGGACTGGCCACCACGCCAGCCTTCGGCATCGTGGCGGAAGACACCGCCGGCCAGATGATCGGCTTTGCCTATGTGCTGCCAGGCCACGACCCGGTCTGCGGCACGCTGGTCGACAACCTGCACGTCCACCCCGACCTCAAGGGCGGCGGCATCGGCCGCCAGCTGCTGCAGGCCGTCGTCCGCGAACTGGGGCCGGCGCATACCCAGCCTCTGCATCTCTGGGTGCTGGACCAGAACGAAGCCGCCAAGCGCTTCTATGCCCGCATGGGTGCCGAGTTCATCGACCCCGGCACGACCCCGCCTTTTGGTGGCGTGTGCCTGCCCGAATGGCGCTGCGTCTGGCGCCATCCCTCTTCGTTGCTGACCGATGCTTGATCCCCTCGCCCTGCGCGCCGAACACGCCGGCCTGGACGCCAGCGCCCCGCCCCAGCAGGCCGACATCGACGGCTGGCTGATCCGCCTGTCGCCCGGCAAGGCCAAGCGCTCGCGCTGCATCAATGCCTTGCGCGCCGGCGCCCTGCCGCTGGACGAGCTGCTGGCCCGCTGCCAGCGCGCCTATGACGCGGCCGGCCTGCCGCTCRCGGTGCGCGTGACACCCTGGAGCCAACCGGCCGATCTCGATGCCCTGCTCGCCGCCAAGGGCTGGAACGCCTTCGATGCGGCGGATGTGATGGTGCTGGGCGACCTCGCCGCCGAGCCCGCTCCCCCCGCTCTCCAGGCCCTCGATGCCCCCACCTACGCCGCCACCGTCGGCGCGCTGCGCGGCTCATCCCAGACCGCCATCGATGCCCACGCCGAGCGCATCGCTAACGCCCCGGTCACCTACCAGGGCTTTGCGCTGAACGATGCCTCAGGCGCCCTGCTGGCCTGCGGGCAAATGGTCGTCGACGGCGACATCGTCGGCCTCTACGACATCTTCTCCGCCGTGCCGCGCCAGGGCCATGCGGAGCGCCTGTGCCGCGCGCTGCTGGCGCTCGCGCACGCGCAAGGCGCTCGCCAGGCCTATCTGCAGGTGGGCAGCGACAACGAGGTCGCCAAGCGTCTCTACACGCGCATGGGCTTTACCTTCGCCTACCGCTACCACTACCGCAGCCCGGAAAAAGAACTGGTCTGAGTCGAAGGCCGAGGGCCCGTCCCTCCTTTCGGCTCCCACGTTTGCAGGTCGCTGTGGCGAGGGTCTCGCGCGTTGGCTGCGTCAACATCGCGCCTCCAACCCGCCCCCACCCATGACGCCCTTCCGCGCCGCCCTCGCTCTTCTCTCTTCCCTGCTCCTCGCCACCACGGCCGTCGCCGACGCCCCCAAGGCCGACGTCGCCAAGAGCGCCGACCATCCGGTCCTCAAGCGCTTCACCGGCAGCGTGCTCGCCGGCTATGCCCAGCAGGACTGGGAACAGCGCAGCTTCCCCGACGCCCGCGGCGTGTCCAAGACCGAGAACGACAAGTTCGCCAACCCGGTCAGTCTGGAAGGCAAGGTCACCCGCCTGTTCTACCTGGCCCCGCTGGGCAAGAGCCCGCTGGAGGTCTACCGCAACTACCAGCAGGCCCTGACCGCCGCCGGCTTCAAGACGACCTGGCAGTGCGAGAACGAAGCCCAGGGCTGCACCAAGGCCTACTTCGCACTCGACGGCACGGAGCGCGCCAAGGGCATGCGCTGGTCAGAGGGCAACCTGCCTTCGGCCACCGGCAGCGGCGCCTGGAACCTGGAGATGGCCATCAGCTATGAGCAGGCCCGCATGATGGTCGGCACGCTGAGCAGCGGCGGCCGCACGTTGAATGTGCTGCTGTTCACCTCCATGGCCGAGAACAGCGAAACCAACCGCGCCGCCACCTACGTCGAGATCGTCGAGCCCAAGGCCATGCCCACGGGCCAGGTCACGGTCGATGCCAAGGCCATCGGCGCGGGCCTGCAGGCCGAAGGCAGGATCGCTCTCTACGGCCTGTTCTTCGACACCGGCAAGACCGACATCAAGCCCGACAGCAATGCCCAGCTCGACCAGATGGCGGCCGTGCTCAAGGCCCAGCCGGCCCTCAAGGTCTTCATCGTCGGCCACACCGACAACGTCGGCAGCGTGGACGCCAACCTCAAGCTCAGCCAGGGCCGCGCCCAGGCCGTCACCGCTGCGCTGACGCAGCGTGGCATCGCCGCGAGCCGCCTGCAGCCGCATGGCAATGCCGGCTTTGCCCCTGTCGCCACCAACACCAGCGAAGACGGCCGCGCCAAGAACCGCCGTGTCGAAATGGTCCTTCAATGACTGCCAAGATGATCAACACCCGCCTGACCGTCGCCCTGCTGGCCCTCCTCGCCCAGACCGCAGCCTTCGCCGCCGACGCCCCCTATCCCGACGTGCCCGGCGCCGCCGACCACCCCCTCATCAGGCGCTTCGCCGGCTCCTGGCTGGCCGGCCAGCGCGTCTCCAACTGGGACGCCGCCGTCATTCCGCCCGGCACCGAACTGTCCAAGGCCGACAAGCGCCAGTTCAAGGACCCGCTGCTCAACCTCGAAGGCAAGGTCACGCAGACCGTCTACATCGCGCCGCGCGGCAAGGCCAACCTGGAGGTCTGGCGCAACTACGAGCAGGCGCTGAATGCGGCCGGCTTCAAGAAGCGCTTCTCGTGCGAGCGCGACTGCTTCGACCTCTACTTCGCCTGGCTCAAGCAGAGCGATCCGACCAAGGGCTTCGTCTGGGCCAAGGGCACGGTCGACACACCCACCAGCGGCCGCTACAGCCTGACGTCGGCCCTGTCCGGCGACGAAGGCCGCATGCTGGTCGGCACCCTGGGCAAGCCCGGCCAGGAAGCCACGGTGCTGATCTACAACTCGCTGGCCGCCAATGCGACGACCGGCATGGTGGCCACCTATGTGCAGGTCGTCGAGCCCAAGGCCATGGAGACCGGCCAGGTCACGGTCGACCCCAATGCCCTGCAGGCCGGCCTCGTGGCGGAAGGCCGCGTGACGCTGACCGGCCTATTCTTCGACACCGGCAAGACCGAGCTCAAGCCCGAGTCCAAGGCCCAGCTCGACGCGATGGCCGAGCTGATGAAGAACCAGCCCATGCTGAAGGCTTACATCGTCGGCCACACCGACAACGTCGGCAGCTTCGAGGCCAACCAGGCGCTGAGCATGGAGCGCGCCCGCGCCGTCGTGCTGGCCCTGACGGCGGCGCCCTACAAGGTCGACCCCAAGCGCCTCAGCGCCAAGGGCCTGGCCTCGCTCGCCCCGGTGGCCGGCAATGGCGACGAGGCCGGGCGGGCGAGGAACCGGCGCGTGGAGCTGGTCGCGCAGTAGCGCGCGCCAAAAATCGCTGGGGCCGGCGGCCCCCGGCGATGGGCAGGACACCGCTATCCCAGGTAGAGTCCGCCCGCCCTCCTTGATCTGGAAAGCGCTTCCACGCCCAGCGGAAAAGCGCCCGCCCGCCATGAAAACAATGTCCGCTTCCCTGGTCGCAACGGCCGTGACGATGGCGCTCTGCGCTGCTGCCCCGACGGTGCACGCCGCCAATGCCGCGACCACCGCTGCCATCACCTCGGCCCAGCCTTGGACAGACCGAACCAAGTCCTCCGTGCAGCGCACCGAGCTGCTGCTCAAGGCGATGACGCTGGAGGAGAAGCTGCTGCTGCTGTTCGGCTATGCCTCGGGCGACCAGTTGGCGCAGGTGGATAGCAGCCTGATTCCCGGTGTCAACACCAAGGAGGTCATCGCCACGGTGATTCCCGGCTCCGCCGGCTACATCCCCGGCATCGCGCGCCTGGGCATCCCGGCCCAGCACCAGGCCGACGCCTCCATCGGCGTGCGCAACCCCTACCTGGAGCGCACCTCCCTGCCGTCGTCGCTGGCCACGGCCGCCAGCTGGGACCCGCGCGTGGCGGAGGCGGGCGGCAAGATGATCGGCCAGGAGGCGCGGCTGTCGGGCTTCAACGTCATGCTGGCGGGCGGCGTCAACCTGGCGCGCGAGCCGCAGAACGGCCGCAACTTCGAATACACCGGCGAAGACCCGCTGCTGGCTGCCGAGATGGGCGCCGGGCTGATCCGCGGCGTGCAGGCCAACCACATCATCTCGACGGTCAAGCACTACCTGATCAACTCGCAGGAGACCGGCCGCAACATCGTCAGTGCGCAGATCTCGGAGGCCGCGCTGCGCATGAGCGACGCGCTGGCCTTCGAGCTCGCCATCGAGAAGTCCAGCCCGGGCTCGGTGATGTGCTCCTACAACCGCATCAACGACGTCCATGCCTGCCAGAACGACAAGTGGCAGAACCAGGTGCTCAAGCGCGACTGGGGCTACAAGGGCTATGTCATGTCGGACTGGGGCGCCGTGCACTCGACGGTGCAGGACGCCAATGGCGGGCTGGACCAGCAGTCCGGCTTCCCCTTCGACAAGGTCGCCTACTTCGGCAAGCCGCTGAAGGACGCCGTCGACGACGGCTCGGTGTCCCTGGCGCGCATTGACGACATGGCCCGGCGCATCCTCTGGGCGATGTTCGACAAGGGCGTGATGGACCACCCCGTGAAGGCCGGCCCCATCGACTTTGCCGCCAACGCGAAGGTCTCGCAGTCGGCCGCCGAGCAGTCGCTGGTGCTGCTGAAGAACGAGGGGGGCGTGCTGCCCCTTTCCCCGAGCGCAGCGCCCGGGCGTGTGGCCATCATCGGCAGCTACGCCGACAAGGCCGTGCTCGCGGGTGGCGGCTCGGCCGTCGTCACGCCCATCGGCGGCAACGCCGTGCCGGGCCTCGGCCCCGGCGGCTGGTTGACGCAGGTGTGGCAACCGTCGTCGCCGCTGAAGGCCTTGCAGGAACTGCTGCCGGCAACGCAGTTCGCCTTCGATGCGGGCACCGATGTCGACGCCGCCAGCAAGGCCGCCGCCGCTGCCGATGTCGCCATCGTCTTCGTCCACCAGTGGACGGCCGAGTCGCTGGATGCGCCGTCGCTGAGCCTGGAAGGCAACCAGGACGCCGTCGTCGCCGCGGTCGCCAAGGCCAACCCGAATGCGGTCGTCGTCGTCGAGAGCGGCGGCGCCGTCCTCATGCCCTGGCACAAGGACGTGAAGGGCATCCTGGCGGCCTTCTACCCGGGCGCCGCCGGTGGCGAGGCCATCGCCCGGCTGCTCACGGGCGCGGTCAACCCGTCCGGCCACTTACCCATCACCTTCCCCGCGGGCACGGACCAGCTCGTGCGCGCGCAGATCGCCGGCAAGTCCGACGGCCCCGCGTTCACGGTCCGCTACACCGAGGGGGCGGCCGTGGGCTACAAGTGGTTCGACCTGCATGGGCACAAGCCGCTGTACGCCTTTGGCCATGGCCTGTCGTACACCGCCTTCGAGCTGGGCGGCCTGAAGGCCGAGCAGACCAGGGCACAGGTCACCGTCAGGTTCTCGACTCGCAACGCCGGCAGCCGCGAAGGCGCCTCGGTGGGCCAGGTCTATATCCGTGCGCCGCAGGGCGCCCAGTGGGAGGCCCCGCGCCGCCTGGTCGGATTCGACAAGCTGAGCCTGAAGCCCGGCCAGGCCGGCAGCAGCGCGATCAGGATCGATCCCCGGCTGCTGGCGCGTTTCGACGTCGCGACGGGTGAATGGGTCATCGCGCCCGGCAGCTATGAAGTGCAGCTCGGCGCGGGCTCAGACGACATCCGCGCTACCGCAAGGCTGTCGCTCGCGGGTCGCCGGTTCACGTCCGCACAGATTCGGCGTTGATGCGCCAGCTCAGGCCTCGGGCGCCTGGCACACCGCCTCGAGGTTGTGCCCGTCCGGGCCGATGACAAAGGCGGCGTAGTAGTTCGCGTGGTAGTTCGGGCGCAGGCCGGGCGGGCCGTTGTCCTGCCCGCCGGCCGCCAGCGCCGCAAGGTAGAAGGCGTCGACCTGCTCGCGACTCGCGGCCACGAAAGCCAGGTGCAGATGCGCCGGCTTCTCTTCGGTCTGGAAGATGCACAAGGAGCAGTTGTCGTCCGGGCGGCAAAGCTCGGCGCCATAGGTCGGCACCCCCTCCGCAACGACCGTCACCCCCAGCGGCGCAAGGGCCGCGGCGTAGAAGGACTTGCTGGCGGCGAAGTCGCTGACGCCGAACTTGACATGGTCGAACATGGCTTCTCCGTGATCAGCGGCTGCGGTCCCAGGCAAAGGCAAAGATGTCGGCGTATTCGGCGGCATGCGCTTCCTCCGCAGTGCCGATGCCGTGGCCGCCATCCGTTTCGGCACGCAGCCACACCTTGCGCCTGTCGCCGAACCGGGCCTGTGCGCGCGCGGCGAACTTGGCGCTCATCCACGGGCTGACGCGCTTGTCGTTCAGTCCGATGGTCAGCAAGGTATCCGGCATGTCCGTCGCCGTGGCCAGCGCCTGGTAGGCGTCCATGGCGACGAGGGCCTTGAAGCCTTGCGGCGTGGCCGGGTCACCGAACTCGTCGAACTGGTTGGCACCGTTGGCCGCGGCGCCCAGCCGCGACGTGTTGAGCACCGCCACGCGCGGCACCATGCCTGCAAAGGCGCCAGGCGCCTTCAGGACCGCCGGCGGGACGAGGGCACCGCCCGCACTGGTGCCCACGGCGACAACCCCCTTGGCGGTGGCAATGCCGCGGGCCTTGAGCGTCGTCGCGCAGGCGATGAAGTCGGCATGGCCGTTGGGCTTGTTGGCGCTGCGGCCGCCCTCGTGCCAGGCGCGGCCGCGCTCGTTGCCGCCCCGCACGCCGCAGAAGGCCATCGCGCCGCCTTGCGCGACCCAGGCCATGAAGTCGCGCCAGTAGACGGGTGTCGTCGAGGGCGTGCCGTAGGCGCCGTAGGCCTCCAGGATGGTGGGCAGACCGCCCTTGGGGAGCACGCCCTTGCGGCGCAGCACCACCAGCGGCACCAGCGTGCCGTCGGCGCTCCTGGCCTGCAGGCGATCCACCTGCATGGCGCGCGCGCCGGCCCAGGTCTGGCTGCCCAAGCCCGTGTCGCTGATCCTGCCCTTCACCAGGGCATAGGTCCGCACATTGGACAACCAGCCCATCAGGCCGAGCGTGACGCCACTGCCGTCGATGCTGACGCGCGTATCGAGGATGTCGCCGGCCTCGATAGGCAACTTGATCTCCGTGAACTTGCGTTGCCCGTCGGGGCTGTAGAACAGCCGGGTCACGCCGTCCGACTGTGCGGCGACATAGATGCCGTCCTTGGCGACGATGAGGGACGTCAGGAACAGCCGCCCGTCGCCCTCGAACACCGTCGCCGGGGCGCCCAGGCCGGCGCCGCTGACGGGCCGGCGCACGATCGCGCCCGACGCGTTCGCCCGCGTGGTCAACACGAAGGCCGCATCGCCGAACAGGTCCGCGTCGCTGGCCCTGTCTTCCAGCGTCGCCAACGGCAGCCAGGCCGGCTGGCCTGCCACCAGATCGGCCTTGCGGGCGATCCAGTAATTGGCGTCCGCACGGGCACCGGCGCCCATGCCCACGACCCACTCGCTCCACGGTGCGGCGCGAACGATGGGGAAGTCCTTCTCGGGAAAAGCGGGGCCAGGGGTGTCGGCCCCGAGAACGGCGCGCCCAGGGCCGGCCTCCGTCACCCGCTTCAGGAAGGTGCGCATGCCCATGATGGGATCGGCGCGGCTGCCCGCCGCGGCCATCTGCGTGTAGCTCACCCAGTCGCCACCCAGCCATTGCAGCGGGAACTCGCCCCAGATCTGCTCGAAAGGCGTGCCGACCACCTGGCCCGTGGCGATGTCGTAGACGGCGATCTCACCGACCTCGCCGCCGCCCTTGGCCTGGTGCACGGCGACGAGCTTGCCGTCGGGCGACAGCGAGACGTTGTTGATGGCGACGACCGAGCCCGACGCGGTGTTGGGGTCCAGCAGCACCCGCTCCCTGCCGTTCTCGCGCACCATGAGCTTGGCGGTCTTGTCGCCTGCCGAGGTGCGACGGAACACCGTCACCGGGCCGGCGATCTGCACGTCCCGGACCTTCGTCAGATCGGACGACACCTCCCTGAGCCTGGCGGCAAATGCCGCGCGCTCGGGCAGTGCCCGCAGTGCAGCCTGGGCCGCTGCAGACTCGGACAGCACCCAGGTGCTCATGTCGCCAGCCCGGGCCGGGTCTTCCATCCAGCGGTACTCGTCGGCCAGCGTGATGCCGTGCACCGTTTCCTTGAAAGGCAGGGTGGCTGGTGGTGCCGCGGCCGCCGCCGAAGCCAGGAGGGTGAGGAAGAGAGCGCAAGGTTTCATGCTGCGAGACCTCCAAGAGCGAAGCAGCTCAGTTCTGGATCGACAACTGATCGACCAGATAGCCGATCACCCGCTCATCGCGGAAGTAGTTGGTGTGGTGCGTGGTCGGGCCCACGCCGAGGGCCTCGAACGTGATGTTGCCGCCCTCGCCGAGACGGAACATCGAGTCCACGTCCACCACCAGGTCGTTGGGGCCGGGGAACACCAGATCGGCCGCACCGTACTTGACCTGGTCGCCAATGTGGCTGAAGCGCCGCCAGAACTTCCAGATCGGCTGGGCGCTCTCGTCGGGCTGGAAAGAGGCGCCGATGCCGGACATCTGGGGGCTGCTGAGCCAGGGCGCGGCAAACAATTGCCGCACATCGTTGTTGTTCTTGACCAGCTGCTGCGTCGCGAGGCCCGGCACCAGGCCCACCGCCGCGTCGACGATGGGCGTGGTGCTGCCCAGATGCAGCACCTTGCCGAAGATCTTGGCCAGCAGCGAAACGCCCTCGGCAAAGGGCACGATGCCCGTCGCATGCTTGCTGAGCGTCGACACCGCATCGGCATAGCTGGCGATCATGTCGAGGGCCGCACGCAGCTTGTCCGGCGCGGCCAGGCTGGTGCCCACCAGCGGCGACGCCACGAAGATGACGCGCTCCACCGGCACGGCGCGCAGCCGCATCAGCCAGCCCACGACCAGGCCGCCCCGGCTGTGGCAGACCACGTCGATGGGCGCGCTGACGTCCTGCAGGGCACTGTGCAGATCCAGGGCGTTGGACCAGGYCGCCACGGACAGCGTGGCGTGGCCAAAGGCCAGGATGGCGCTGTACTTCTGCTGCCAGCCGGCGAGCAGTTTCTTGCCGGCGTCGGTGGCCTGCAGCTCGTCGAACCACATCTGCGACTTGCTGAAGGTGCCATGCACCAGCAGCAGCACGCGGCCCTTGTCTATCCTGGGCTGGACGTCGTTCACCAGGCGGCCGTCCTGCCAGCGCTGCATGCCCTTGTCGGGCGTCAACCAGTCATCGGCCGCGATCAGCTTGTCGGTGACCGCATTGGCACCGAAGTCGTTGAAGCGAAAGCTTTGCACGACGTCGTCCGGCGCCACGCGAATCGACCGGTAGGAGCGCCGCCCCGTGCCGCCGGGCGTGGTCGGCGGCGAATAGACCCAGCGCAGCAGGCCGTCCTCGTCGCGCACCAGCTCGACCTTGGCGCGGCCATCGGCGTCGCGCGCCGCGGCGCGCCGGCGGCGCTGGCCGATGGGCAGGGTGCTGACCTCGGTCGGCTCCTCTTCGAGCACCAGACGGGCGCTCACGTCGGCCCAAAGTTGGTTACCGCTCATGGCCTCTCCTCCACGATGGGCAGGGGCGTGATGCCGCTCATGCGCGCCGTCACGATGTCCAGCACCGAGTGGAAGTCTTCCGCTTCGGACAGCGCGTCGATGCCCGCCTCCACCGCCTCCACGAAACCGCAGTGCTCGGTCAGCCGCACCGTCTCGATGGGCACCAGGCGCCGCGCGCGGATCAGCTGCCTGACCTCGCGGTAGGGGGCATTGCCGATCGCCTGCCAGGCATAGCGCTGCAGGCTGGCGGAGGAATTGCGATCCGCGGCGCCGGCCATGGCGCCATGCGCGCCATCGCCGCTGACCGCCAGATAGTCGGCCTGGAAGCTGTTGTGCCGCCAATAGCCCGGCAGCGCATGGCCGTTGAGCAGGAAGATGACGGGGTAGACGTCGATCAGCTCCAGGCAGGCGGCAAACAGCAGGGCCAGGTCGATGCAGGTGCCGGCCCGCGCACCGAGGATGGTGCTGGGCGTGCGCAGGCGCTGCGAATCGAGCTTGCCGCTGTACGACGGCGGCGGGTTGATATAGCCGAGCCGCCACTCATGCAGCAGGGCGGCCCAGATCGCCTGCACCTGCAGATCGACCTCGCGCAGCTGTTCTTCCTCGGTGCTGGGCGCGGCCTGATAGCCCTCGAAGCCGGCGCTGGGGTTGTCGCGCAGGATGCGCACATAGCGCTGCGCCAGTTCCACCGCGCTGACGACGGCCGGATCGCGCGGCAGCACGAAGGAAGGCAGCCACTGGCCGTCCTTGTCGTTGTCGCGCCACTGGTCCACCGGCAGCAGGCGCAGGCGATGGCTGTCGCGCGTCAGCACCTTGTCGTTGTGGCTGAGCTGGACCATCAAGGTGCTGTTGACCGCTTCCTGCAGCGAACGCATCAGCGCCGCGGTCAGCGGCACATGCACCTCGTTGCTGAGGTCAAAGCGTGTCTCGCCGGCCGCGAAGCGCTTGCGCCAGCGCGCCTGTTCAGGCCCGAGCTGCAGCTCCACGTCGACGCTCAAGCCATCGTCGGGCCTGGCGTTGCCACGTTCCACGACGATCTGGCGGAACAGCCGCCCGTTGTTGTGCAGCACCGAGTAGTTGAGCTCTTCTTCGGGCACGGCCAGCAGGCGCGGCGGCGTGCCGGCATCGCGCAACTCGGCCGCGGCGGGTTCGCCCTCGGTGAAAGCGGCCTCGTTCAGCGGCGCGCCCATCCACAGCGTGACGCCGGTGGCCCGTGTGGCCCGCGGCTCCTTGCGCGCGCGCTTCCAGGCGCTCTCGAAGGCCAGCGGCAGGTTCCACACGGCCTGGTCGAGCTGGCTGTAGACCAGCTCGAAGAAGAAGTCCACCAACTGATTCTCGATCGCGTCCTGGAAGCCCACGGCCGACAGGGCCGCGCGCTCGGCCACGATGAGAGCCGCCGTGCGTGCGGCCGAGTTTTCGAGGCTGAGCGAGACGAAATAGGCGCAGTGCTCGCCCCCCGCGCCCAGCGCTTCGGCCAGCCGCTGCGCACCGACGACGGCGGCGCCGCCGGTCTCGCCGGCCAGCAGCATGCCGTCGGGCACGCTGGCTTCCTTGGCCAGCACGTCGTCCAGCCGCATCGGCCCGAATTCGGCCTCCACCGCTTCGCCGTCCGGTACCAGATCGCGCAAGGCCTTCAGGCCGGCCAGGTTGTCGAAGCCGCTCAGGTGGATGAGGTCGGGCTGGTGCGCCTTCACGACGTCGTGCAGCTGCTGCCAGCTCGGGTCTTTCAACTCCATCAGCCGGATGCCCCCCAGGGCCGCCTTGAGCCGTTTGGTCTCGGCGCTGAAATCCCAGGTCTGCCGCAGGCCGCCGGGAGCGCTCTGCACATAGAGCAGGCTGGGCTGAGGGGACTTCTGCCAGCGGGCCGGCGCCGGGGTCACCACTTCACGCATCACGGTGAAGCGTTGGTTGTCCACATTGCGATAGCGCCGCGTGGCCTTGGCCAGCAGGTATTCCCAGGGAAAGATGCGGCCCTGCCAGCCCTTGTGCTCGGACGTGTAGGGCATGCGCACGACGACACGCGGCGCGCGGGCCAGCGCCTCGAGATCGGCATCCTTCAGGCCGAAACCTTTCAGCGTGCGGTTGGCCTGCTCCTCACGGGCGTTGCTGGCTTCGCTCGAACTCAGCCAGCGTTCGCGTGCCCGCAGCACATAGGTCCAGCGCATGGCTTCGGTGTCGAGCCGGCACACGGGCACGCCCTCCTCGGGCTGGCCGCCCAAGGCGATCGTGCGGCCCGGAATGACCAACGAGATCCGGGCCAGAACAGGATCAGTGCCTGCAGTCTTCGACATCACGCCTCCCAACATAGCGCCCCCAGACCTGTCGCTACGCGCCAGGCCCCCCGAGGGGGTCAAGCAAACTCGGGAGCGGCCCGTCGTTCGCTTGAGAGAGGCGTCATCCTATGTCGCCGGGCCGGGCCTCAGCGCCCAGATTTCTGGTTCAGACCAGCCCGAGGCTTTCCTCGACGCCCAGGTGGACGTTCATGCTCTGCACGGCCGCGCCGCTGGCGCCCTTGCCGAGGTTGTCCAGGCGGCTCATCAGCAGCACCTGGGTGTCGCTGGCAAACACGAAGAGGTCGACGCGGTTGGTGTCGTTGCAGGCCTGCACGTCGAAGAAGCCGGCGTCCAGCGCGGCCGCGTCGCGCAGCGGCTTCACGTTGATGAAACGCTCGCCCTGGTAGTGGGCGGCCAATGCGGCGTGGACCTGCTCAGGCGTGGTGCCGGCCTTGAGCTGGCTCAGGTGCAGCGGCACGCTGACGGCCAGACCCTTGTAGAAGCTGCTGACGATGGGCTGGAAGACCGGCGGCGTCGCCAGCCCCGTGTGGGCAGCCATCTCCGGCAGATGCTTGTGCTTGAGACCCAGGCCATAGGGCCGCGGCGCCTGCAGGTGGGCCGGCAAGGGCTGCTGCTCGTACTCGGCAATCATGCTCTTGCCGCCGCCCGAGTAGCCGGTGATGGACGTGGCGCTGATGGCAGCGTCCTTGGACAGCAGGCCGGCATCCACCAGCGGGCGCACCAACAGGATGAAGGCGCTGGAATGGCAGCCCGGGTTGGAGATGCGCTTGCTGGCCTGGATGGCGCCGCGCTGGCCGCGGGCGAGCTCCGGCAGGCCGAAGGCCCAGCCGGGCGCCGTGCGGTGGGCGGTGCTGGCGTCGATGAGGCAGGTGCGGTCGTTGTTGACCATGAAGGCCGCCTCGCGCGAGGCCGCGTCGGGCAGGCACAGGAAGGCCACGTCGGCGGCGTTCAGCAGGCGCGAGCGCTCGGCCGGGTCCTTGCGCTTGTCGGCGTCGATTTTGAGCACCTCGATGTCGCTGCGGGCCGCGAGGTACTCGTGGATCCGCAAACCCGTGGTGCCTTCCTGGCCATCCACAAACACCTTGAACGTCATTGCCGCTGCTCCAACCGCTGAAAATCGAACTGTGCAGGATAAGGGCAAACCATGAAATCTGAGCGTGTACTGCTTCTCCCGGGCTGGCAAAACTCGGGCCCGGACCACTGGCAAAGCCGCTGGGAGCGGCTGCATGGCGACGAACGCGTCGAGCAGCACGACTGGGACTGGCCACGCCGTGGCGACTGGATGGCGCGGCTGGACGAGGTGCTGCTGCTGGACGATGCCCCGGCCATCCTCGTCGCCCACTCCCTGGGCTGCCAGCTGGTGGCCGCCTGGGCCGAGCATTCCCAGCATGTCGGCCGCGTGAAAGGCGCCCTGCTGGTGGCTCCGCCCGACACCGAACGCGCGGACATGCCGCCCCAGCTGCACAACTGGCGCCCCATCCGCCGCCCGCGCCTGCCCTTCCCCAGCATCACCGTCATCAGCAGCGACGACCCTTTTGGCGCCGCCGAGCGCAGCTCGCAGATGGCGGCCGACTGGGGCAGCAGCGTCGTCGTCGCCGGGCCGCGCGGTCATCTGAACGCCGAATCCGGCCTGGGTGACTGGCCAGAGGGACGGGAACTGCTGGAAAGCCTCGCGAAGCGCTGAAGGACAATCTGGCGCATGGTCACCAAGAAACCCAAAGGCCTCGGCCTCGGCCTGGAAGCCCTGCTCGGCCCCAAGGTCAGCGAGGCACCCGCCACCGACTTGCCCTCCGCCCTGAAGCTGGAACAGCTGCAGGCCGGCAAATACCAGCCGCGCACGCGCATGGACGAGGGCTCGCTGTACGAGCTGGCCGAGTCGATCAAGTCGCAAGGGATCATGCAGCCGATCCTGGTTCGGCCGATCGCACCGAACGGCAGCGCGACCTACGAGATCATTGCCGGCGAACGGCGCTTCCGTGCCGCAAAACTTGCGGGCCTGCGCGAGGTGCCGGTGCTGGTGAAGGCGGTGCCGGACGAATCGGCGGCCGCGATGGCGCTGATCGAGAACATCCAGCGCGAAGACCTGAATCCGCTGGAAGAAGCGCAGGGCCTGAAACGACTCACCGACGAGTTCGGCCTGACGCATGAGCAGGCCGCCCAGGCGGTTGGCCGTTCGCGCAGTGCCGCCAGCAATCTGCTGCGGCTGTTGAACCTTTCGGTGCCGGTGCAGAACATGCTTATGGCCGGCGACCTGGACATGGGCCATGCGCGCGCGCTGCTGCCGCTGGACGGCGCCACGCAGATCACGACGGCCAGCGAGATCGCCGCCAGGAAGCTCAGCGTGCGCGAGGCCGAGAAGCTGGTCGCCAAGCACCAGGGCGCTGCCCGCCAGGCGCCGCTGCTGCGTGTGAAGAGCGACAAGAGCCGCGACGTGCTGCGCCTGGAAGAAGAGCTGGCCGACGCGCTGGGCGCCACCGTCGAGGTGCGCGTGAAGAAGCGCAGCAAGCGTGGCCAGAGCGGTGAGCTGGCCATCCATTTCGACTCGCTGGACGCGTTGTCCGGCATCCTCGACAAGCTGCGCGGCGGCTGAGAACGCGGGCCGCCGTGCAATGCGGCGGCGTCCGACAAACACGTCGCACGCAGGCGCTCAACACTAGGGCGCGTGGCAACGATGCCCACCCGCTGCAGCAGTCGATGGTGATGCATTCCCGAGGCTCGCCGGGCTCTCAACAGTTCTTCACCGACGGCGCTGTCTGCGGCCAGCCACAAGGCCCCCATGTTTGTGTGGTTTGCCCGAAAAGTGCCAGGTCTTGCCCAAACTGCGGGCGTATGCTGGCCCGGCACCCTGTCAACGAAAAGCCCGGCCGATGTGTTGCTGGGCAAGCAGTTGGGAAGATGCCGGCTTATTCTTGTGATTGACGCGACGTCGGCGGCGCCAAGCTGCTGATCAGACGAGTGGAGAGTTCTGATGACGCCTTGCAGTTGAGGCGCGATCAGAACCCCCCAGTCCCTCGGGCACGGATCGTGCCTGTGGCCCTGTGGAGTTCAAACCGCAGGAGATCGGCATGGACGTCATCAGCCATTTCGCAGCGCGCTTCGAGCGCAGCAAGGTCGAGGAGCTCTCGCTGGAGGACTACCTCGCGGAGTGCAAGAAAAACCCCCTGGCCTATGCCACGGCTGCCGAGCGCATGCTGCAGGCCATCGGCGAGCCGCAGATGCTCGACACGCGGAACGACCCGCGGCTGTCGCGCATCTTTGCCAACAAGACCATCAAGATCTATCCGGCCTTCGCCGAGTTCTATGGCCTGGAAGAAGCCATCGAGCAGGTGGTGTCCTATTTCAGACACGCTGCGCAAGGGCTGGAGGAAAAGAAACAGATCCTCTACCTGCTCGGGCCCGTGGGCGGCGGCAAGAGTTCCATCGCCGAGCGGCTCAAGCAGCTGATGGAGCACGTGCCCTTCTATGCGCTGGCCGGCTCGCCGGTGAACGAGAGCCCGCTCGGGCTGTTCGATCCTGTCGAGGACGGGCCGCTGCTGGAGCGCGACTACGGCATCCCGCGCCGCTATCTGAACCGCGTCTTGAGCCCCTGGGCCGTCAAGCGCCTGGACGAGTTCGGCGGCGACATCCGCAAGTTCAAGGTCATCAAGCGCTTCCCCAGCGTGCTCAAGCAGATCGGCGTGGCCAAGACCGAGCCGGGTGACGAGAACAACCAGGACATCTCCAGCCTGGTCGGCAAGGTCGACATCCGCAAGCTCGAGACCTATGCCCAGGACGACCCCGATGCCTACAGCTATTCCGGCGGCCTGTGCCTGGCCAACCAGGGCCTGCTGGAGTTCGTCGAAATGTTCAAGGCGCCCATCAAGGTGCTGCACCCGCTGCTGACTGCCACGCAGGAAAGCAACTACAAGGGCACCGAGGGCTTCGGCGCCATTCCCTTCGACGGCATCGTGCTGGCACACAGCAACGAGAGCGAGTGGAAGACCTTCCGCAACAACAAGAACAACGAAGCCTTCCTCGACCGCGTCTACATCGTCAAGGTGCCCTACTGCCTGCGTGTCAGCGAAGAGGTCAAGATCTACGAGAAGCTGATCCGCGGCTCGTCGCTGGCCGAGGCCAAGTGCGCCCCCGGCACGCTGAAGATGATGAGCCAGTTCGCGGTGCTGACGCGGCTCAAGGAGCCTGAGAACTCGTCGCTGTATTCCAAGATGCAGATCTACGACGGCGACAACCTCAAGGACACCGACCCGCGCGCCAAGAGCTACCAGGAGTACCGCGACTACGCCGGTGTCGACGAAGGCATGAGCGGCATCAGCACGCGCTTCGCCTACAAGATCCTGTCCAAGGTCTTCAACTTCGACAGCTCGGAAGTCGCGGCAAACCCGGTGCACCTGATGTATGTGCTGGAGCAGCAGATCGAGCGCGAGCAGTTCCCCAAGGAGACCGAAGAGAAGTTCGTCAGCTACATCAAGGAGCAGCTGTCGCCGCGCTATGCCGAGTTCATCGGCAAGGAGATCCAGACCGCCTATCTGGAGAGCTACAGCGAGTACGGCCAGAACATCTTCGACCGCTACGTGACCTATGCCGACTACTGGATCCAGGACCAGGAGTACCGCGACACCGACACCGGTGAGGTCTTCGACCGCGCGGCGCTGAACGCCGAGCTCGAGAAGATCGAGAAGCCGGCGGGCATCTCCAACCCCAAGGACTTCCGCAACGAGRTCGTCAACTTCGTGCTGCGGGCGCGCGCCAACAACGCGGGCAAGAACCCGCTGTGGACCAGCTACGAGAAGCTGCGCACCGTCATCGAGAAGAAGATGTTCTCCAACACCGAGGAGCTGCTGCCCGTCATCAGCTTCAACGCCAAGGCCAGCGCCGAGGACGCCAAGAAGCACGAGAACTTCGTGCAGCGCATGGTGGACAAGGGCTACACGGCCAAGCAGGTCAGGCTGTTGTGCGAGTGGTATCTGCGCGTGAGGAAGAGCAGCTGATCGGAAGGCAAGCGCATGTCGCTTCAACAGATCATCGACCGCCGGCTGTCGGGCAAGAACAAGTCCATCGGCAACCGTGAGCGCTTCCTGCGCCGCCACAAGGAGCAGATCCGCGAAGCGGTGAAGCGTGCCGTCGATGGCCGCGGCATCCGCGACATGGAGCGTGGCGAGGATGTGCACATCCCGAAGAAGGACCTCAGCGAGCCCGTCTTCGGCCATGGCGATGGCGGCGTGCGCGAGGTCGTGCGGCCGGGCAACCAGGAGTATGTGAAGGGCGACCGCATCGCCAAGCCCAAGGGCGGCCAGGGCGGTGGCGGCGGCGGCGGTGAGGCCAGCGACCAGGGCGAGGGTGAGGACGATTTCGTCTTCCACCTCAGCAAGGAAGAGTTCATGCAGGTCTTCTTCGAGGACCTGGCCCTGCCCAATCTCGCCCGCACGACGCTGGCCGACACGCCCGAGTGGCGCAGCCAGCGCGCCGGCTTCGTGTCCGACGGCACGCCCACCAACCTGCACGTCGTGCGCTCCATGCGCGGCGCCCTGGGCCGGCGCATTGCGCTGGGCATGGACAAGCGCCGCGAGCTGCACGAGCTCGAAGCGCGCGAACAGGAGCTGCTGAAGGAAGACCGCCCCGAAACCCCGCGCCTGCTGGCCGAGACGCGCGAACGCATCCAGCATCTGCTGGCGCGCCTCAAGGCCATTCCCTTCCTCGATCCCATCGACCTGCGCTTTCGCGCCCGCGTGCGCATCCCGGTGCCGACGACGCGCGCCGTCATGTTCTGCCTGATGGATGTGTCGGGCTCCATGGATGAGAGCCGCAAGGACCTCGCCAAGCGCTTCTTCATCCTGCTCTACCTCTTCCTGACGCGGCACTACGAGAAGATCGACGTCGTCTTCATCCGCCACCACACCCAGGCCCAGGAAGTCGACGAGCAGAACTTCTTCCACGCCACCGAGACCGGCGGCACCGTCGTCTCCAGCGCCCTCGTGCTGATGGAGCAGATCATCAAGGAGCGCTACTCGCCGACCGAGTGGAATATCTACGGCGCCCAGGCCAGCGACGGCGACAACTGGCACCATGACAGCGGCCGCTGCCGCGAGCTGCTGGCAGACAAGATCCTGCCGCTGTGCCGCTACTTCGCCTATGTGCAGGTCGCCGAGCCCGAGCAGAACCTCTGGGAGGAATACCAGAAGCTCAGCGAGGACGCCCGCCACTTCGCAATGCGCAAGGCCATCGAGGCCTCGCAGATCTACCCCGTCTTCCGCGAGTTGTTCAAGAAGGAAGGGGCGGCCACATGAGCAGCAAAGAGGATCGCCGTCATCACGAGCACGCCGCGGTACCGCCGCCCGGCGTGCCGGAGCGCCGCCAGCGCCAGCCGCTGCAGCGCATGAAGCCGCTGCTGCAACGCCCCAGCCAACCCCTGCCGTCGCCCAACGACTGGAGCTTCGACCTCATCGACGAGTACCACACCGTCATCAGGAACACCGCCGAACGCTTCGGCCTGGACACCTATGCCAACCAGCTCGAGGTCATCACCGCCGAGCAGATGATGGACGCGTACGCCTCCGTCGGCATGCCGGTCAACTACCGGCACTGGAGCTACGGCAAGGAGTTCATCAGCACCGAGCGCAACTACAAGCGCGGCCAGATGGGCCTGGCCTACGAGATCGTCATCAACTCCGACCCCTGCATCGCCTATCTGATGGAGGAGAACACGCTGGCCATGCAGGCCCTCGTCATCGCCCACGCCTGCTACGGCCACAACAGCTTCTTCAAGGGCAACTACCTCTTTCGCATGTGGACGGATGCCTCGTCCATCATCGACTACCTCGTCTACGCCAAGAACTACGTCGCCGAGTGCGAGGAGCGCTACGGCCTGGACGCCGTCGAGTCCCTGCTCGACTCCTGCCACGCGCTGATGAACCACGGCGTGGACCGCTACCGCCGCCCGGCCAAGCTGTCGCTGGCCGAGGAGCGCGCGCGCCTGAAGGACCGCGAGCAGCACGCGCAGTCGCAGATCAACGACCTCTGGCGCACCCTGCCCAAGAAGGCCGACCGCCCCGACGAGGCCGCCGAGAGCCGCCGCTTTCCCGACGAGCCGCAGGAGAACCTGCTGTACTTCATCGAGAAGAACGCGCCGCTGCTCGACCCCTGGCAACGCGAGGTCGTGCGCATCGTCCGCAAGATCGCGCAGTACTTCTACCCGCAGCGCCAGACCCAGGTGATGAACGAGGGCTGGGCCACCTTCTGGCACCACCGCCTGCTCAACCAGATGTACGACGACGGCTACCTGAGCGACGGCATGATGATCGAGTGGCTCAAGTCCCACACCAACGTCATCTACCAGCACCCGGGCGCCAACCTCAACCCCTATGCACTGGGCTTCGCGATGTACACCGACATCCGGCGCATCTGCGAGAACCCGACCGCCGAGGACAAGGACTGGTTCCCCGACATCGCCGGCAGCGACTGGCTGCCCACGCTCGACCACGCGATGCGCAACTTCAAGGACGAGAGCTTCATCGGCCAGTACCTGAGCCCGAAGATCATGCGCGACTTCCGCCTCTTCTCCATCCTCGACGACGAGGCCAAGAGCGAGTACGAGATCTCCGCCATCCACGACGAGGGCGGCTACCGCCACGTGCGCCAGGCCCTGTCGCGCCAGTACGACCTCTCAACGCGCGAGCCCAACATCCAGGTCTGGAACGTGAACCTGCGCGGCGACCGGTCCCTCACGCTGCGCCATGTGCAGCACCTCAACCGCCCGCTGCACGACAGCGCCCAGGAAGTGCTCAAGCACGTCGGCCGGCTGTGGGGCTTCGCGGTCAACCTGGAAAGCGTCAACACGCGCGGCGACGTGACCAAGCGCTGGAACGTGCCGGCGCAGGTGGGCTGAGGGGCGGCAGGTACTCGACATCCCCGCGCCGACGACAACCCGCGGCGCTGTCGAAAAAACTTACAACTGCAACGCTCACCGCTCGCAGCGAGCCGGGAGGCGGCTCGCCCCTGCCCATCGCCGCGACGGAATCTGGCGCGACGCCATGCCACCAGCGACTCCGTCTGGCCCCAGCCATGCCTGAAAGCGGCGACCGGGCTCGGCCAGCAGTTCTGTCGAGCCGCCGCGGCAGGGGACTTTGGCATGGAGGATGCGTCCAAGGGTAGGCGAGGGTCCACAGCAACGCCGCTACGGCTTGCCAGGCCCTGGGTTGGCAGGCGCGACAGCGCTTGCCCCATCAACGCCACAGGAGCACCCGATGACCGGACTCAGAGTATTGGCGAGTACCGTCGCCGCACTGGCGCTGTCATCGCTCACCTTGACGGCCTATGCCGCAGTCACGGCAACGGTCGATTCGATGAGCGGCAATTGCACGGCCGTCGGCCCACAGGGCTTCAATGCGCCCTTGCTCGGCTTTGGCAAATTGATGACCGGTCTGGGGCCTTGTGATGTGACGATCACCGTGTCCGGCATGGCGCAGGGCGGTTCAACCGACATCACGCTGTTTGAAGGCGTCGAGAACATGACGGGTTTCAGATGGCACGATTTCCACCACACCCTTGGCTACGGTAGCGGCGCTGGATTCAGGGAGTCGGGCGAAACCGACGATGTCTTCTTCCTCAACACGCCAGCGCCCACCGGTGACCAATTCGTCCTGAGCGGGCAAGACGATCCCACCGCGCCGGACTCGCTGGACTGGCTCGCGTCCGGCCCCGATTTCCCGAGTGGCGGCCCCACGCCCAACATCTTCACCCTCGGTCTGCACATCCATGACGTCGATGCACAGGGTGTGGCCGACAACGACGGCAGCACCACCTTCGTGCTGCGCCAGCGGGCCACCATCCTTCCCGAGCCCGGTGCCTTGTCCTTGTGGCTGCTGGTCAGCGCAGCGGCCCTGATGGCAAGGCGTCGGCGCCGCTAGGCCGGTGCGCCGATTGCCTGCGCTGCGTCGCGCAGAAAACGCTGGCATTGCCGCAAGCCCATCTCCACGCGGAAGCAGGCCTGCAGATGCTGCTGCAGCAACCGGCCGTCCCAGCGGCCCTGCGGGTAGCCAAATTGACAGGGCAGGCCTTGCAGATCGAGCCGCACCTGCTGCGCGGCCTCCGGTGAGACGCGTGGCGGGCGGCCGCTCGGCCCCGCCAGCGATGCGCGCTCGGCACCGCTGCATGTGTCGGCCTCGCACGCGCAGGCCGCGTAAGCCGTCACCCAGCGCTGAACGCTGCGCGTGCCATCGCCAAACCAGCTGGCCACTTCGCGGCAGCTGTGCCCCAGGGCCACCAGGTAGACGCAATGCAGCCGGTGCAATTCGTGCTGGGCTGGCGACCGGCAGGACTCGTGGCGCACGTCGGTGCGAAGCTTCCGCAAAGCAAGCGTTGATAGGTTGAGCATGGCCACCCCCTGCAACCCGCCCGGCGGCGGTACGGCCACCGCACCTTACTGCAAAGCCGCCCGTCGCGGGCATAGTCGATCGGGTCCTCGGGCGTGACAAAACGCTGGCGCGTGCCGGCTCAGGCGGGCTGATACTGGCCGGCATGTTCCGGCTGCTGCTGCCCGCCCTCGTCGTCGCCACCGCACTGCCCGCCCACGCGGTGGGCCTGACCGAACGCCAGGCCTGCATGAAACTGATCGGCACCGCGCGCGCCCTGCACCTGGCCGGCGAGAAGAAGCGCGGCGACTACCGCTGCAAGCGCCATCCCGTCGACAGCGACTTCGTCTTCACGCTGCGCTTCGACGGCCCCGGCGAACCCAAGGATGCCAGCCATCTGCTCGGCCATTACGCCGTCGACAAGGCCACGCGCGAGGTCTATCTGTGGGACCTCACCACCCGGCAGCGCGGCGCGGTACTGGTGCCGCCCAAGCGCAAGCGCTAGACCCGGCAGGTCTTGATCTCGATCAGATGCTTGTTGGGGTCGTTGACCTTGAGGATGAGGTGATCCAGCGTGGCCATGCTGTCTCTCCCAGGATCACCGGGCACGCTCCAGGGCGACCTTGATGCCAAGGCCGACCAGGGCCGCGCCCGCGAGCTGCTGGAAGCGCTGGAAGACGCGCGGCTTGGCAAGCAGCCACTGCCTTGCCCTGCCGGCCAGCGCGGCGGTACAGAGGTTGACGGCCGTGCCCGAGAGGATGGACGCCATGCCCAGGATGGCCGCCTGCCAGCCGGGATGGCCCAGCGCCGGGTCGATGAACTGCGGCAGGATGGCCAGGAAGAAGATGGCCACCTTGGGATTCAGCAGGTTGGACAGCGCACCCTGTGCGAAGGGCACTGACCAGCGGCTGTTCACGGAGCCTGTGGCGACAGCGGCGGGGTGACGCAGCATCTGCCAGCCCAGCCACACCAGATACGCCGCACCGATGGCCTTGACCGCCAGGAAGGCGGTGGGCACGGCGGCCAGGAAGGCGGTGAGTCCCAGAGCCGCGGCCGCGACATGAACCAGCGCCGCGCAGGCGATGCCCAAGCACACCTTGGCCCCCGCGGCCGTGCCGCGCGAGACCGAGTTGGAGAGGATGCAGATGACGTCCGGCCCGGGAATGAGGGCAAAGCTCATGTTGAGCAGCGTGAAGGCCAGCAGAGTGGGGAGTTCGATCATTTCAGCCTCAGGGCGTTTTGACGATTCATCAGCCGCCTGGCGAACAGCACGACCGACACCAGCAGCAGCATCAAGCCCGTCGTCGCCTCGGCCCAGATCGTCAGATTGGCCAGCAGCGTGTGCTGGGAGCACAGGCCCAGGCGGTAATGCAGCAGGCCATCCAGGCCCAGAGCACCGTAGACGCCGAGAGCCAGCAGCCCCAGCGCGGGCAGGCCGAGCCGGGTCAATGCCCATGCCAGAAGGCCGACAGCGCAGACAGCAAGCCAGCACAGCCACACCGTTCCCGGCGTCAGCCAGGCCGGCATGCCGGGATAGAAGGCGATGTACTGGGCGTTGTGGCTGAAGTGGGCGAGGCTGGCGGCGAAGTAGGCGGCCACGAGAGCGAAAAGAAGTCGAGGAGGCATGGCCGAAGACGCTCAGAAGTCCGATCTTCCAAACCGGGCGATGCCCTTGTTCATGCCTGGCGGATCAAGCACCGAAAGCAGCAGCGGCAAAGGCTCTCCTATCCAATGCGCCTGGGAGGTGTGGTCCGCAAGATCATCGTCCGTCAGTTCATGGACGAGGGCCCTGAGCCCATGGGCCTGGATTCGCTCCAGGACGACCGGCAGCGCCCGGCGGTAGAAGTGGATCTCGTACTGCGGCAGGGGGTGGGGCCCCACCGCCCGGTCCGTCATGTCCCCAACGAAAAGGATGTCGGCCAGATCGGCTTTGCCTTGGTTGGTTTGCAGTTCCGACCGCAGCTGCTCGGCGGCCGAACGATCGGAGACCTCGTAGTAGATGTGCGCATGAAAGGGATCGTGGGCGTCGGCCATTGATGCTCGGTCCAAGGTCAGTGAAAGGGGGAGGGCAGATGGTAGTTCGATGCCTAAAGCTCGGGCGATGACACGCCGCCCATCAAGCTCTCCACCAGCGCCGGCCGGCCGGGCGGTGTGAGTCGCAGCTCACGCGTATCGGCCACCCGCTTCAGCCAACCCTTGTCCACCATGGCCTCCAGCCAGGCCACCGCCAGCGGCCCCGCGAAATGGTCGCGACGTTCGGACCAGTCCACGCAGTCGTAGAGCACCCGTCCCGTTTCGGCAAAGCCTTCGGGCGTCAGCTCAGCCAAGGCCTCGCGACCGGCATCGCTGAGCTCATAGCGCCCATCTGGCGCGGCGGTCACCCAGCCCTTGGCCAGCAGCGCCTCGCGCCACCGCACGCCCAGCTCGCCGGCCAGATGACCGTAGCAGCTGCGTGCATGGCGCAGGCCGCGCATCTCGGGCTTCTGCCAGCGCTTCAGGTCTGCGGCGGGTCCGGCGTCGCGGCCATCGGCCACGCGCAGCAGGGCCTCCAGCGCATGTGCCACATCGCCGTCCGCCAGGCCGAAATAGCGATGCCGCCCCTGCGGCCGCACCCGCGCCAGGCCTTCGTCGACGAGCAGCTTCAGGTGGGCCGACATCGTCGCCGCGCCGACGCCTGCATGCGTGGCCAGTTCGCCCGCGGTATGCAGGCGCCCATCCAGCAGACGGGCCAACGTACGTGCCCGCGTCGGATCGGCGATTGCCGCGGCGATGCGAGCGAGGCGGGGTTCGGCGTTCATCGAGGTACTTGTTCGCGTTCGTTCAAGCCGTAGTCGCGCACCACATGCGCCACCCGCAGCCGGTAGTCCTGGAACAGCCCGCCGCGGCCAGCCTGCTGTGCCTCGCGGTGGCGCTCCATCTCGCGCCAGCCACGCACCGCGTCTTCGTCACGCCAGAAGGACAGCGACAAGAGCTTGCCCGGCTGCGTCAGGCTCTGGAAGCGCTCCACCGAGATGAAGCCGTCCATGCGCTCCAGCAGCGGCTTCAAGGCGGCGGCATGGTCGAGATAGGCCTGACGGCCTTCCTCGGTCGGCTGGACTTCAAAGATGACGGCGATCATGGCTGCACATCCTCACAGAAAGTCCTCTCCTCGCGGAGGATGAAGCGCTGCGCTTTGGCGAACTCGAAGTTGGCGCGCGCCTCGGGGTCGGCCTTGAGCCGCGTGCGGTAGTCCTCGTAGGCCGCCAGCGAATCGAAGCCCACCAGACCCCAGGCCTCGTAGTTCGTGCCCTCGTGCGGCAGCCAGTAGCCGAGCAGCCGGCCGCCCAGGCGCGGAATGATGTGGCCCCAGGCCTGGGCGTATTCGCGGAAGGCCTCGCGCTGGACCGGATCGAGTTCGTAGCGAATGAAGCAGGTGATGGGCATGGTGGGCTCACGGCGTGTTGAAGGAATGCAGCCAGTGTGTGGCGCCATGGGCCCGAGATGCTTCGCTGTGCAACGAAGCGTCGCGCGATGATGGCGCCGCCTCCCGACCCGCACCCAAGGACCGCCATGAAGCCGCTGCGTCGCGCCCTCCTCTTGCTGCTGGCCAGCCTGGCCGCGGCCGTGCAGGCCCAGAGCCCGCCGCCACCACCCGCGTTGGAACTCGTCGTGCTGGGGTCGGGCGGGCCTGGCGCCACCGGCCGCGCCGGGTCCAGCCACCTGGTGCTGGTGGACGGCGTGCCGCGCATCCTCGTGGACGCCGGCCCGGGCTCCTTCGCGCGCCTCGGCGAGGCCAAGCTCGGGCTGGGCAGGCTCGACATCATCCTGCTGACCCATCTGCATGCCGACCATGCCGGCGGGCTGCCCGGCATCGTCAAGGCCCGCGCGGTGTCGGCGGGGCGGCCGGTGACGCTGAAGATCTTCGGCCCGGTCGGCCAGCGCGCCCGCCAGCGCGACGACGGCGACTTCCCCTCCACGCGGCGCTTCGTGGACCTGCTGTTCGGCAAGCAGGGCGCCTTCGCCTACCTGCCGGCGTTTTCGGCACCACTGACGCTGCGCGCCACCGACATCGGCGCCACGCCCCAGCCGCGCGTGCTACTGGACGAAGACGGCCTGCGCATCACCGCCCTGGCCGGCCACCACCGCGACGCGCCGGCGGTCATCTACCGCGTCGACCACGGCGGCAAGAGCCTGACCTTCAGCGGCGACATCGACCCCGCCGGCCATGCCGCGCTGCGCCGCCTCGCCGCAGGCACCAGTCTGCTGGTGTTCAACAGCGTCGTGCTGGACCCGCCCGGCTCGCCACCGGTGCTCTACACCCTGCACACCGCGCCGGCCCAGATCGGTGCGATCGCCGCCGACGCTCAGGCCGGCCAGCTGCTGCTGGCCCATTTGTCGCCGGCCATCGAGGCCCAGCGCGAGGCGGTCCAGGCTTCCATCCGCGCGCATTACGCCGGCCCGCTGGGCTGGGCCGAGGACGGACTGCGCATCACGCCCTGACGGGCCTTGCAACCAACTGTGTCGGCGCGCACGGCGAGCCGGCCGGCCGCTATCCTCGGCGCCCCATGCCTCCCGAGCGACCCACCATCGCCAACCCCGCGCCGTCACGCTGGGTGGGCTGGCTGCTAGGCCCCGATGGCCAGGGCCGCGGTGCGGTGAAGCTGACCTTGCTGGCCGTGGTGGTCTATGGGCTGTTCGCGCTCAATGTGGCCGTGCAGGTGAACCAGGGCCTGATGGACGCCGGCCCCGGCATCTGGGTCAGCGCCCTGAGCCTGGCGGGCATCACGGCCTTCTATCTGCTGGTGCGCACGGGCCTGAGCCTCCATCTGGGCGGCGACTCGTCGCTGACGCTGCCGCAGTCGGTCTTCGGCGTGCTGATCACGGCCTGGGGCTATGCCATCGACCCGCCGCTGCGTGGCGCCATCATCGCGATCATGCTGCTCAACCTGGTGTGGGGCATGTTCGTGCTGTCGCAGCGCCAGGCCTTCGGCCTCTATCTGTTCGGGCTGGTGTCACTGGGCGCCGCCATGGTCTATGGCGCCAGCACGGACCCGGCACGCTTCCCGCCGGCCGTGGAGGTGCTGCACTTCAGCTTCGCGGCCATCCTGATGACGGCGGTGTCGGTGCTGTCGGTCAACATGGCCAAGCTGCGCGCCAAGCTGGGCGCACGCACGACGGAGCTGCGCGCGGCGCTGGAGCGCATCCAGTACCTCGCCCACCACGACGAACTCACCCGCATCAGCAACCGCCGCCACCTCAGCGAGCGCCTGGCCGCCGAGCAGCTCAACCAACGGCAGAGCGGCCAGACCATGAGCCTGGTGCTCATCGACATCGATCACTTCAAGCTGGTCAACGACCGCCACGGCCATGGCGTGGGCGACACGGTGCTGCGTCATTTCGCCGGCACCCTGCAGGGCACGCTGCGCAGCACCGATTTCGCCGGCCGCTGGGGCGGTGAGGAGTTCCTCGTCGTCACGCCGCAGCCCAGCGCCGACACGGCCGCGGCCCTGGTCGAGCGCCTGCGCGAGGCGCTGGCCGGCAGCCGCTTCGACAAGATCGTGCCGGGCCTGCGCATCACCTTCTCGGCCGGCGTGGCCGAATGCGCGCCGGGCGAGGACCTGCACCTGGCCATCGAACGCGCCGACCGGGCCCTCTACCAGGCCAAGCAGACCGGGCGCGACCGCACGGTCAGCGAGTTCGCGCCGCTGGCTTAGCCTGCCCAAGCCTGCACGAGCAGGCGCATCGCCTCGGCATGCACCGCGTTGAGCTGGTCCGTCGAGGCCTTGGCATCCGACTGGAAGGCAACGACGACCCAGGGCGAGCGGCTGCCCGGCGGGAAGACCAGGGCCACGTCGTTGGCCGCGCCACGGGCGCCGCTGCCGGTCTTGTCGATGACGCGCCAGCTCGCATCCGGTACGCCGGCGCGCAGGCGCTTGAGCCCCGTGCGCGAAGCCTGCAGGTCGGCCCACAGCCGCGCCTGGTTGGCGCGCTTCAGGCCCGGGCCGAGCAGCAGATGCTGCAGCGTCTTCGCAAACGCACGCGGCGTGCTCGTGTCGCGCGGGTCGCCGGGCGCGTTCTCGTTGAGCTCGGTCTCGAAGCGGTCCAGGCGCGTGACGGTGTCGCCCTGCTCGCGCAGCCAGGCCGTCAAACCGGCGGGCGAGTCACAGCAGTGGCGCAGCAGCACATTCGCGCAGGGGTTGTCGCTCTCGACGACGATGCCCTGCACCAGCTCGGCCAGCGTCGCGTGGCCGCGCGGCAGATAGCGGTCAAAGGCCGGCGAATGCGGCACGCGCTGGCCCTCTTGCAGCGACACGGCGTCGTTCCAGCCCCAACGCCCGGCCTCCACGCCCTGGGCCACGCGGGCGGCCAGAAGGATCTTGAAGGTCGATGCGATGGCGAAGCGCTCGTCGGCCCGATGGGCCAGCGTGCGGCCGCTGCCGGTGTCGACGGCGAAAAAGCCCAGGCGCCCCTGCACACCGCGCTCCAGCGCAGCGAAGTCGGGGACCGGTGCGGGCCGCGCGAGGGCCGGCCAGGCGGGCAGGGCGCTCAGGCCCGTCAGTTGAGACAGCAGGGTGCGACGTTTCATGCGCCGCATTTTCGTGCGCCCCTGCCTGGCCTTGGTGCGAGGGCACCAGCGTCGCCCGTCGAGAAACTGACTACTCCGTCAGACTTGCGCAACAACGCTGTCATGACGGCCGCCAGGCCATGGCGCGGTCCGCACAATCGCCGCCGGCCCTGCAGTTGGGGCCGCTTTTTTTTGGAGTCGTTGCCCGATGTACGTCCCACGCCTCAGCCTCCTGGCCCTCGCCTTGAGCACCGCCCTGCCCGTCCTGGCCCAGGAAGCCCCCAAGGACCGCAGCCAGCTCGAAACCGTCGTCATCACGGCCGAGCGCCGTGCCGAGAACATCAAGGACGTGCCCAACGCCGTCTCCAAGATCAGCGGCGAGAAACTCGACGTGCTGGCCTCCGGCGGCCAGGACCTGCGCTTCCTGTCCGGCCGCGTGCCCAGCCTGAACATCGAGTCCAGCTTCGGCCGCGCCTTCCCGCGCTTCTACATCCGCGGCTATGGCAACACCGACTTCCGCCTCAACGCCTCGCAGCCCGTCAGCGTCGTGGTGGACGACGTGATCCAGGAGAACCCCATCCTGAAGGGCTTCCCCATCTTCGACACGGCCGCGGTCGAAGTCGTCGCCGGCCCGCAGGGCACGCTGTTCGGCCGCAACACGCCGGCCGGTGTCGTCAAGTTCGACTCCGTCAAGCCCAGCCAGAAGCAGGACGGCTACGCCAGCGTCACCGTCGGCAACTACGGCACCCTCAACCTCGAAGGCGCCGCCAACCTGCCGCTGTCCGGCGACTGGGCCGCCCGCATCTCCGGCCAGAGCCAGCGCCGCAGCGACTGGGCCAAGAACACGCTGGCCGGCCAGGTCACGCCCAAGACCGAGGGCTACACCGACAACGCCGTGCGCGCGCAAGTGCTGTTCGAGCCGCACAAGCAGTTCAGCGCCCTGGCCAACATCCATGTGCGCGACCTCGACGGCAGCCCGCGCCTGTTCCGCGCCAACATCATCAAGCGCGGCACGAATGACCTCGTCGACGGCTTCGACCCCGAGAAGATGGAAATCGGTGGCGTCAACGAGCAGACGCTGAAACAAACCGGCGGCAGCCTGCGTCTGAAATGGTCGCTGCCCGAGATCAACATCTACTCGATCAGCGGCTACGAGAAGGTCAAGCCCTTCTCGCGCGGCGACATCGACGGCGGCCACGCGGCCAGCGGCTCGGTCACGGCCGGCCCGGGCTTCATCCCCTTCCAGAGCGAAACGGCCAGCCGCATGGACGGCCACCGCCAGCTGTCGCAGGAAGTGCGTGTGGAGTCGGCAGCAGCCGGCCCGCTGCGCTGGCAGGCCGGCGTCTACCTGTTCGATGAGCGCTATGTCATCGACAACATCGACTACGACCCCGCCACCCATGCCGTGCGCAGCGAGATCCTGACCAGCCAGAGCAACAAGGCCTATGCCGGCTTCGGTTCCGTCAACTACAACCTGAGCAACGCGCTGCAGCTGCGCGCCGGCCTGCGCTACACCCACGACAAGAAGGACCTGGCCACCACCGGCACCGTCAACGCCGCCAACGGCAAGACGGCCGCCACCAGCGACGGCAAGTGGAGCGGCGACCTGGCACTGAGCTACAAGCTCGACGCCGACACCAACCTCTACGCCCGCGTCGCCAACGGCTTCCGCGCCTCGTCCATCCAGAACGCCTCGGCCTTCGGCCCGCAGTCGCAGGCCGGCCCGGAAAGCATCAACAGCTACGAAGTCGGCTTCAAGAGCGAACTGCTCAAGCGCACGCTGCGCCTGTCCGGCTCGCTGTTCAGCTACACCGTCAAGGACCTGCAGCTGACGGCCGTCGGCGGCAGCGTCAATGCGACCCGCCTGCTCAACGCCAAGAAGGCCACTGGCAACGGCGCCGAGTTGAACCTGGAAGCGCTGATCACGCCGGACTTCACCGTCACGATGGGCGGCTCGCTGAACAACACCAAGCTCAAGGACCCAGGCCTGGGCGTGCCGCCCGGCGGCTCGCTGAAGGTGGGCACCGGCTTCCCGACGGTGCTGGACCCGGTCGTCAACGGCAACGCCATGATCGACGGCAACGCCCTGCCCAATGCGCCCAAGTGGACCTACAACCTCACCGCGCGCTGGAGCATCCCGCTGGCCAGTGGCGACGAGGTCTATGTCTACACCGACTGGGCCTACCGCTCCAAGGTCAACTTCTTCCTGTACGAGGCGACCGAGTTCACCGGCAAGAGCCTGACCGAAGGCGGCCTGCGCGTGGGCTATCTGTGGGGCAACGGCAAGTACGAAGTGGCTGGTTTCGCCCGCAACATCACCAACCAGGTCCGTGTCACCGGCGCCATCGACTTCAACAACCTGACCGGCTTCATCAACGACCCGCGCACCTACGGCGTGCAGTTCAAGGCGCTGTTCTAAGCCTCGCCTGCTGCTTCAGCGACGCCGCCTTCGGGCGGCGTTTTTCGTTCAGGCCCGCAAGCGCAGCCGCATCGACAGCCCCACCGGCCCCATGGCCAGCTGCAGATGCTCGCGCGGCGCCTGGCCGTCGGGCGTGTCGACGGCGGTGAGGTCGAAATGGCGCAGCAGCGTGGCGATGGCCAGCTTGATTTCCATCAGCGCCAGATAGCGCCCGGGGCAGATGCGCGGCCCGGCGCCAAAGGGCATGGACAGGCGCTTGACGGCGCCGGCCTGCTTGGCGTCGCCCAACCAGCGTGCGGGGTCGAAGGCGGTGGCGTTGGGCAGGTGGCGCGCGCTGGTGGCATCGCGGCGCATCACGGCCATGACGATCATGCCGGCCTGCACTTGCACGTCGCCCACGCGTGTGTCGCGCACGGCCTGCAAGTTGTTGAGGGGCGCCACCGGCCGCAGCCGCATGGTCTCGTGCGCGCAGGCCTCGACGAAATCCAGCGCGCCCAGTTGCTCCAGGCTCGGCAGGCCGGCATCGCCACAGACGCGGTCCACCTCGGCCTGCGCCTGGGCCAGCGCCTCGGGGTGCTGCCACAGCAGCCAGATCATCCAGGCCAGCGTGTTGGCCGTCGTGTCCTCGCCGGCCAGCAGCATGGTGAGCACATTGCCGGCCACCTGCGCGTCGTCGATGCCGCTGTCGGGCGCATCGGCGGCCACCAGCATGGCCTCCAGCAGGTTGCCGGGTTGGGCATGCAAGGCCGGGTCGGCCGCCAAGCGGGCCCGCGCCTTGGCGATGAAGCCCTGCACGGCGACATCGATCTCGGCCACGCTGTGCGTCAGCGCGCGGTCCTCGGCCGACGGCCACCAGCGCCACAAGGGCAGCGGCGCAAACATGCGCTTGAACAGCATCGGAAAGATGCGGTTCAGATGCTGCTGGATGACGTCCTCGTCGGACTGCAGCGTGTTGACGTCCTCGCCAAAGGCCAGGCCGGCGACGGCGTCGACCGTGAAGCGCATCAGATCGGCCTGCAGAGCGATGGTCTTGTCCTCGCGCGCCGCGATCTGCCAGCGGCCGATGAGGCGCTCGGCCACGCGCAGCAGGAAGGGGTAGTAGCGCTTCACATGCACCGGGTCGAAGCCGGCCATGACCATGCGCCGCTGGCGCTTCCAGACCTCGCCGTTGGCAGCGAACAGGCCCGCGCTCAGCCCCATCTCGCGGCCGACGTCCTCGAGCCTCTGCGTGCGCCGGAAGCCATCGGGCCGGTCGCGCAGGGCGGTGCTGATCAGCTCGTGGTCACCGACGATGACGAGGCGGCGCTTGCCCAGCTTGAGCTTGAAGATGGGCCCGAATTCCTCGCACCAGGCCTCGACCTGCTGGTGCACCCGCGTCGAGTCGATCTGCAGCAGATTGCCGAACACCGGCACGCCACGCGGGCCAGGCAAATCATCGAACTGGCGCAGCGCGCCAATGGGAGGGGCGGCGAGGGTGTCCATCGGGGCAGTTTAGGAGGCGGGCTCCTCATCAGCCTCGTTCAGTTTGTGGAGGTCGATAACCTCGCTCACCAAAGCCATCGGTCTGACGGCAATTTCGGCGTATGGCGCCACACAAACCTGGCAGCCCATGCCAGTGCGACGCCCAGCAGCAGCCATAAGGAAACCAAGCCCCAGCTTCCCAGCAGCAAATGGGAAGCCTCCCATAACCAGGCCCAACGTCCTTTGAAAGGAGGGGCTGACGGATTGATGGCTTCGGCCAGCGCAGCGACAAACGCCAGAGCCGAAAACATCGCCAACATGCGGACCAACCAACGCACTTCCTGAACGCTCCCTGAGAGGGGAATACCCTTCATGACGGCTCGGCTTGAAATCATCAAGCGGTAAAAATCTTCCCTGGATTGAGGATCCCCAGCGGATCCAGCGCCTGCTTCACCGCCCGCATCAGCGCCACCGCCTCCTCACCGGTCTCGTCCAGCAGGAAGCCCTGCTTGTGCAGCCCGATGCCATGCTCGCCCGTGCAGGTGCCCTCCAGCGCAATCGCCCGCGCCACCATCTGCGCGCTCAGGCGCTCGGCTGTCGCCAGCTCCTGCGGATCAACCGGATCCAGCAGATAGGCCATGTGGAAGTTGCCGTCGCCGACATGGCCGACGATGAAATAGGGCAGACCGGCGGCTTCGACCTCGGCGATGGAGGCGTTGATGTTCTCGGCCAGGCGCGAGATGGGCACGCAGGTGTCGGTCGTCACCGCGCGGCAGCCCGGGCGCATCTGCAGGCCCGACAGATAGGCGTGGTGGCGAGCGGTCCAAAGGCGCGTGCGCGCCTCGGGCGTCGTCGCCCACTCGAAGGCCTCACCGCCGTGATCAGCGGCAACGTCCTGCACCACCGCCGCCTGCTCGGCCACGCCCGCTTCGCTGCCGTGGAATTCCATCAGCAGCATGGGCGCTTCCTTCAGCCCCAGCTTGTCATGCGCGTTGACGGCCTTGATCGCGTTGGCGTCCAGCAGCTCGCAGCGGGCGATGGGCACGCCGATCTGGATGATCTGCATGGCCGTACGCACGGCGGCGTCGATGCTGGGGAAGAAGCAGACCGCCGCCGACACGGCCTCGGGCAGCGGATGCACCTTGACCGTCAACTCGGTGATGACGCCCAGCGTGCCTTCGCTGCCGATGACGAGGCGCGTCAGGTCATAGCCGGCACTGCTTTTCCTGGCCCGTGAGCCGCTGCGCACGACTTCGCCACTGGCCGACACGAAGCGCAGCGCCAGAACGTTCTCGCGCATGGTGCCGTAGCGCACGGCGTTCGTGCCGCTGGCGCGCGTGGCGGCCATGCCGCCCAGAGACGCATCGGCGCCGGGGTCGATAGGGAAGAACAGCCCTTCGTGTTTGAGCGCCTCGTTCAGCGCCTTGCGCGTCACGCCGGGCTGCACGGTCACCGTCAGGTCCTCGGCGTCGATGCGCAGGATGCGGTTCATGCGCGACACGTCCAGGCTGATGCCGCCCTGCACGGCCAGCAGATGGCCTTCGAGCGATGAGCCGGCGCCGTAGGGAATGACCGGCACGCGGTGCTGCGCGCAGAGTGCCACCACGCGCGCCACTTCGGCTTCGCTCTCGGCAAAGACGACGGCCTGGGGCGGCGGCACGTCGAACACCGATTCATCGCGACCATGCTGTTCGCGAACGGCCAGCGCGATCGAGCAGCGCTCAGTGAAATCGGCCTTGAGGGCATCCAGCAGCGCGGCCGGCAGCGGCGCGGCAGGGGAAAAGTGGTCGGGCGCGTTCATCGGCGGCTCCAGGGGCGACACAAAGATTGTGTTGCAGCGGCGGCGCCATGGTGACAGCATGGGCCTCACAGTGAAATTGGGAGATCTGCATGGACCCCACCCTGACCTGGCTGCTGCTGATCGTCGCGGCGATCCTCATCGTGCTTGCGGCGATTCGCCCGGACATGCTCGTCGCCCGCTGGCGCGAGCTGTTCATCGGCACACAGCGGCCCGACCAACCACCCCCGCTGAAGATGGCGGCTCACGACCCGACGAACGAGCTCTGAGCGCCTAAGGCGGCATTCAGGCGCAGCGCCGGCTTCAGCCGGGGCTGACCCGCCACGCCGCCGCGCCCAGCAGCACCACCTGCAGCTGCTGCACGAAGTTGTCCATCATCTCGGCCTCCAGCAGCGGCTGCTGGGGCGGCAGGTCCAGCATCTCCGGCGCGGCCGCCAGCATGGTGTTGACGATCAGGCCGCACACCATCTGCAGCGTGGCGGTGGGCATGTCCGGGTAGGCGCCGATGGCGCGGAAGTCCTGTGCCATCTCGTTGGTGAAGTGCCTCACCTCGTTGCGGATGGCCAGGCGCAGGATGCGGCTGCCGCCGCCGCGCTCGCTGCTGATGAAGAGGAACAGCAGCCGGTGCTGCTGCACATAGCTGCAATAGACCTCGACTGACACGCGCACGCGGTCGGCCGGCGCGGCGCCGCCCTGGCGCGCCTCGCGCAGCAGACGACGCAGGCTGATGCCGACCTCCTCCACCAACGCCAGGCCCAGCTCGTCGGTGTTGCGAAAGTGGCGGTAGAAGCCGTTGGGCACCATGCCCGCCTCGCGGGCGATCTCGCGGATGCCCAGGCTGGTGAAGCTGCGCCCCTCGCCCATCAGCGCCAACGCGGCCTGGGTGAGGCTGGCACGGGTGAGGTCCTTGCGCTCGGCGCGGGACAGTTTGTCGGCAGCGGTGTCGGACATGGTGGCTGGTTTGTGAACACTCGTATCGTAGCTTCACCCCGTCCGTCTGCCTATTTGTGCACAGCAACGGAGTACCGCCCGGGTTGAGTGGCTTGTCTGTTTGTGTACGAACGTACACAATGCAAGCATGCAAACGCGCCACCCCGCCCGCCTCGAAACCCTGATCCGCCCGCTGCGCACGGCGCTGCAGCACCCCTGGGTGGCGGCCATCGTGCGCGAGAGCGCGGTCGAGGACAGCCTGCAGGCCCTGCACCCGCTGCTGTCCCTGCATCAGGTGAAGGCACGGGTGGTCAAGTGCATCGCCGAGACGGCCGACACCCGCACGCTGCTGCTGCGCCCCAACGCGATGTGGCGTGGCGCACGCGCTGGGCAGTTCGTCAGCCTGACGGTGGAGATCAACGGCCGGCGCCACGAACGCATGTATTCGCTGACCTCGCGCCCGGGCTCGCGCCTGCTGGCCATCACGGTCAAGCGCCAGGGCTTGGTGTCCACGCATCTGCATGAGAGCGTGCACGTGGGTGATGTGCTCACGCTCGGCCCCGCGATGGGCGAGTTCGTGCTGCCGGCCGTGCTGCCGGACAAGATCCTGCTGCTCAGCGCCGGCAGCGGCATCACGCCGGTGATGGCCTTGCTGCGCGAACTGCAGGCGCGCGGCGCGGCCGACCGCGTCGTCTTCGTGCACAGCTGCCGCAGCCCCGCCGAGCAGATCTTTGCTGCCGAGCTGGCGGCCCTGCCGGGGCTGGGCCTGATTCAGCACTTCACTGCCAGCGCCGGCCGCCTCACGCCGACCGCCTTGCAGGCGCAGGTGCCCGACCTGGCCGAGCGCGCCACCTGGGTCTGCGGCCCGGCCGCGCTGATGGATGCCATGCATGCGCACTGGCAGGCCCACGGCATCACTGCACCGCTGCACAGCGAGCGCTTTGCCGCCGCCCCGCTGGCAGCCGAGCCATTGAGCGCGCCCGTTCACATCCAGCTGCTGCGCAGCGCCACGGGCTTCGCGTCGCTCGGCGCCGCCCCGCTGCTGAACCAGGCCGAGGCCGCCGGCCTGGCGCCCAAGCATGGCTGCCGCATCGGCATCTGCCGCTCCTGCCAATGCGTCAAGCGCAGCGGCACGGTGCAGCACCTGCACACGGGCGAGCTGTCCAGCGCGCCCAACGAATTGATCCGGCTGTGCGTCAGCGCCGCCCGCTCCGACCTCGAACTGGATCTTTGATCATGCACACCCTGACCCGCTCCCAAGTCGACGAATTCCAGGCCGAGCTCGATGCCATCCGCGCCGGCGTGATGAACTCGCTCGGCCAGGCCGATGTCGATCACATCCGCAAGATGATTGCCATCTGCCGCATCAGCGAGGTGGGTGGCCGCGCGCTGCTGCATTTCGGTGTCGGCCCCTTGAGCTGGATCGCCGGCGTGCTGGCCCTCGCCCACGCCAAGATCCTGGACAACATGGAGATCGGCCACAACGTCATGCACGGCCAGTACGACTGGACCGGCGACCCGGCGCTGAACTCCCAGACCTTCGAGTGGGACATCGCCTGCGACGGCGAGGCCTGGCGCCATTCCCACAACGTCACCCACCACACCTACACCAACATCCTCGGCAAGGACCGCGACCTGGGCTACTCCCTGCTGCGCATGACGCCCGAGCAGAAATGGAAACCGCGCCACTGGCTGCAGCCGCTGGCCAACCTGATGCTGGCGCTGGGCTTTCAGTACGGTGTCGGCTCCCACGACCTGGAGCTGGGTCGCTACAAGCATGGCGCCATCCCCAAGCCGGTGTTCAAGGAGCGCCTGAACCGCTTCCTGAGCAAGGTGGGCAAGCAGTGGTTCAAGGACTATCTGCTGTTCCCGGCGCTGGCGCTGTGGAGCGCGCCGCGCGTGCTGGCCGGCAACTTCGCGGCCAACCTGATCCGCAACCTGTGGACCTATGTGGTGATCTTCTGCGGACACTTCACCGAGCACGTGGCCATCTACCGCCAGGAAGACTGCCTCAACGAGACCCGTGGCGACTGGTATCTGCGCCAACTGGCCGGCTCCAGCAACCTCACCGGCGGGCGTGCTTTTCACATCCTCACCGGCCATCTGAGCCACCAGATCGAGCACCACCTCTTCCCCGACATGCCGGCGCACCGCTACGTCGAGATCGCGCCGCAGGTGCAGGCGCTGTGCCGCAAATACGGCCTGCGCTACAACACCGGCAGCCTGTTCAGGCAGTACCTCACCGTGATGAAGCGCATCCTGGTCAACACCTTGCCGCCCAAGGCCGCCGTGGCCTGAAGATTCAGGCAGGATGCAGGTCCGATCACCGACCTGCACCGCCATCATGGGCAACCGACTTTCACAGATCGCCACCCGCACCGGCGACGACGGCACCACCGGCCTGTCCGACGGCAGCCGCGTGCCCAAGACCCATCTGCGCGTGCAGGCCATGGGCGACGTCGACGAGCTGAACTCCAACCTCGGCCTGCTGCTGGCCGAGCCCCTGCCCGACGACGTCCGCGACCTCATCGTCACCATCCAGCACGAGCTCTTCAACCTCGGCGGCGAGTTGTCCTGGCCGGGCGGCGAGCTGCTGAAGGACGCCGCCGTGCTGCGGCTTGACGAGGCGCTGGAGCACTACAACGAGCATCTGCCGCGGCTCAAGGAATTCATCCTGCCGGCCGGCACGCGCAGCGCGGCCATCGCCCATGTCTGCCGCACGATTGCCCGACGTGCCGAGCGCGCCGTCATCCAGGTGGCCGCTGCCGAGGCCGTGCGCGCCGCGCCGCGCCAGTATCTGAACCGCCTGTCCGATCTGCTCTTCGTGCTGGCCCGCGTGCTGAACCGCGCCAATCTCGACGGCCTGGGCGGCGACGATGTCTACTGGCAGAGCGAGCGCATGAAGCGACTGGACGCGGCCGAGAACTGAGGCCCCCTTGCCCGCCGAGCCGGACGACTACCAGGACACGCGCCCGCTGCGAGCGCACCAGGAACGCCTGCATGCCCAATGGGGCCGGCCGCGCGCCCATTACGTTGCCAACCACGTGCCGGCCGCGCAGCGCGTGCTGCTGGGCCTGGTCAGCCTGACCTGGGTTTCCTGGGCCTTGATCGGCGTGCTGTCGGGCCACATGTTCTTCTTCGTGGGCGTGCCGCTGCACTTCAGCGGCATCCCGGCCCTGGTGTTTTCGCTTGCCGCGCTGGCCAGCGCCGCCGCCTGCTCGGTGGCCATCGTCGACCACCACGACCGGCGCGACAACGAGCTCTCCTACCAGCGGGCGCGGCGCCACCTGTGGTGGGTCGCGCTGTGGCTCTGGGTGCTGGCTGCCGCCGTCGGCATGAGCGAGGAGTTGGGACTGCTGCCCTACACCGATGGCCGCGTCGGCCTGCTGACGACCCAGCGCCTGCACGATCTGCTGGCCTCGGAGACGCTGCAGCGCTTCCTGCTCACCCATCCCATCGGCAGGTGGTGCGCCATCACGGTAGGCTGGTGTGTGGCCGGCCTTTTCCTGCTGCACAAGGCGGGCCGGCTGCACGCCGAGAACGCCCGGCGCGACGCCGGCGTCTGGCTGATCGCGCTGATGGCCATGATCATTCCCGCGCTGGCGAGCTGCAGCCTGCTGATGCTGGACCTGCTGGCGCCCGGCGAGATCACGGGTTGGCAGGCCCACGAGGAGGAGTTCCGCAGCACCCAGGCCTGGCTGCTGTCCGGACTGCTGACCTGCGTGAGCGCCACGCTGCTGTGCATCGCGCTGTTCATCATCGTCGTGCTGCAGCAGCTCGGCGTCCTGCCCCTGCCCGACGCGCAGCGCAAATCCTGAAGCCCTCGACGGCCCAGGCGCGAATGCGGTCTACTGGCGGCAACCCGCGGCTGAAGCGGCTGCACCCGGCCGCCCATCGCACCCTCGGAGTTGTTCCATGAAGATCACCGGCCAATGCCATTGCGGCAGCATCCGTTTCTCGGCGACGGCAGACCCTGGCAAGGTGTTTGCCTGCCACTGCGCCGACTGCCAGATCATCTCGGGCGGGCCCTTCCGCGCCGTGGTGGCCATCCCGGTCGATCAGGTCGAGCTGCAGGGCTCGCCCAAGAATTACGTGAAGGTCGCGGCCAGTGGCAACCGCCGCGCACAGGCCTTCTGCGGTGATTGCGGTACGCAGCTGTTCGCTACCGAGGCGGACGAACCCAAGACCCTGAACATCCGCCTGGGCTGCGTCAACGAACGCGCCCAGCTCAAGCCCGTGATGCAGGTCTGGAAAGACTCGGCGATGCCCTGGCTGCCCGAACTGGACAGCATCCCGGCTCATACGCGGGGCCGCGACAGCCCACTGGCCTAACGCTTGCGCCGGCCCCAGACCTTGTAGGCCAGCCAGGCCCAGCGCAGGCCGCGCCAGAGCTTGCCGCGACGGTCCGGCCCGGCACCGGCGAAGAAGGCCGCACCGCCGCCGGCTGCGGCGAGCACGATGGGGTTGGACAGCAAATCGCGCCAGGACAGGATGCGCCGCACCCAGCCGTCGGCGCGCTGGCCGATATCGTCCACCGACAGCGCGGCCTGGCCGCGCATCAGCTCGGAAGCCAGCAGCAGATTGGCCTTGCGCTCACTGCGCTGCCGGGGGTCGGCCGGGATCCTGGGAATCATGGCCGGCGCCGCAGCGCATCGGCGTCAGCACGCAGCTCACCGATGCTGGACTGGAAAAGGCTGGCCGGCTGGTCGATCAGCTTCTTCACCTTGAGCACGGCGACGACGGCAGCGGCGATGAGCACGACCGTGCCGCCGCCCAGGGCCAGCAGCCGATGGTCGTCCCAGAAGGCGACCGTGATCAGCACCAGCCCCATCAGCAGACCAAAGCCCGCCAGCAGCGCGGCCAGCACGGCCCACAGCAGCAGGCTGGCGATGCGCTCCTTCTCCTCCTGGGCCTCGATGGCGAACAGCTCGAGCCGGATGCGGCTGAGCGTCAACAACGAGACGCCGAGCCGCCGCAGCGGTGCGGAGACGGGTTCCTTGGCGTCGCTCATGTCAGCTCAGCCCGAGACACATGGCTTCGCGGGCCGAGCGCCGGGCCGCTCCCAAGCCGGCCCGCCTTGGGCGATGTGCTTGCCGGTCGATCCGGCAAGCATCGCCGTCCCCGCGGGGGACCGGCCAAGGTACACCTTGGACGAGGGGCTTCAATGACGTCAACGGCGACCGATCAGTACGCCAAGTGCCAAACCAACGGCGGCCGCAGCACCAATCGCCTGCCAAGGATTGGCATGGACGTAATCGTCGGTCGCAGTTGCAGCATCCTTGGCGCGCTGGAGAGCTTCATGCTGCGCATCCAGCAGTTTCTCCTTGGCGCCGGACAGCCGGTCCTGGATACGGGCGCGCAAGGCCTTGACCTCGCCATCCGCCTTGTTGGTCGTGGCCGTCATCAGCGCGTCGATGTCGTCCATCACTGCGCGGAAATCGCTGGCCAATTTTTCCTTCGCCTGGGTGGTGTCACTCATCGCTGGCTCCTCGGTCGGGGATCAAACACAGGGCAAGCCTAACGCGATTGACTCGCACGCAACACGCACCACCACGAATGAAGCGGACTTGTCCTACAAGGCCGCGGCGGCCTGCTTGAGGCGCGCCGCATACGCCTCGCGCAGCGCCGCGGGCGCCACGACCTCGACCTGGCCGGCATGGCGCAGCAGGTCCATCAGCAGCTCGGTGTCGTCTACATAGGGCAGGCGCAGGCGCCAGCGGCCATCGGGCAGGAATTCGCTTTGCTGGGCGGGGTGCCACTCTTCGCGCGACACCCAGGCGGCTGTGCCGGCGCTGAACACGACCTCCGCCTCACGCGTCGTGCCGCCGGCAAAGATGCCGTAGCCTTGGTCCAGCTCGGCTTCCAGCTCGGACAGCGGCACGGGCTTGGCATCGGTCTCCAGCAAGGTCGCAGCCTCGATGCCGTCGAGGGCGAAACGGCGGTAGGCGTCGCTGGCGTGGCACCAGGCGTCCAGATACCAGGCATGGCGGTGGTGGACGAGGCGCTGCGGCGAGACCTCGCGCTCGCTGCCGGCACCGTCACGCTTCTTGCGGTAGCGGATGGCCAGGCGCTTGCGCTTGACGACGGCGCTGCCCACGGTCTCAAAACTGTCGCTGGCCATGCGCCGCCGCGCCGTGCCGATCAGCCTGACGCGGCGGCGCAGTTCGTCCGCTTCGGCCGCGTCCACGCCCAGCATGCCGGTGATCTTGTCGAACATCGGCTGCAGATGGCGGCCGACAACGCCTTGCTCGTCCAGGCCGGCCAGCATCTGCTGCATGGTCAGCAGGGCATGCAGTTCGGCCTCGTTGAACCAGACGCCTGGCAGCTCGTGCTTGCCGCAGCGCCACTGCTGGCCGAAGCGGTAGCCGTTCTCGGCGGCGTCGTAGTCGATGGGGGCGTCCATGCGCTCGCGCAGATAGGCCAGGTCGCGCTTGAGCGTGGCGGGCGACACCTCCAGCGCCTCGAGCAGGGTCGCGAAGGACACGCAGCCTTTGGAACGGATCAGCTGTTCGATCTTGTAGAAGCGTTCGGTGCGGTCCATGTCAGGGAAATTTCCTGAAAATATTTACAGTGTTTTCGAGGTGGATCATCTCATGAGCTAGGTAGCTCGCAAACTGCTTGCAAGGCCGCGAACTTCATCGGCGAGCCCAACGACAGGAGTTCCGAAATGCAAGCCGTCATCAACACCCAGATCGCCACCCGCCCCGCCCTGGTCCAGTTCGATCTGGACATGGACGACGCCCCTGTCGCCATCAGCGCCCATGAGCGCACCGGCCTGGCCCTGGGCCGCGACTACGCCCTGCATGGCGTCACGCCGCCCATCGCCCACCTCTACCCGCAGTCGCCGCTGCAGCGTGGCTGGCTGGCCGGCCGCGGCCGCACGGTGCGCGCACCGGCCAGCGCCCAGGTGGAGCGCTGGCTGGCCCTGCGCACCCATGCCTGGGCGCGTGGCCGCAGCTTCGAGGACATCCAGCTCACGCCCCACCACCTGGCCCAGCTCGACACCCGGCACTGCCCCATCACCCGCGAGCTGCTGGACGAAGACAGCGCCAGCATCGACCGCGTCCGCGACGACGCCGGCTATGCGGCTGGCAATCTGGCCGTCATGAGCCAACGCGCCAACCGGGCCAAGGGCCACCGCGGCCATGCCGCCCTGGCCGACATGGCCGCCAGCTGCGCCGCCGGCCCCATCACCCGCATCGGCGGCCTGGCCGAAGCCGAATGGGAGCGCCTGGCCGTGCTGGCCAGCTTCGTCACGCCGCTGAGCCATGAGCAAGCCGCGCTGATCCCGCTGCGCGTGCTGCCGCCCAACCGCCTGCGCCTCTTCAACCCCATCCAGGCCCTGCAGGCCCTGGTCACGCGCCAGCTCGCCACGCCGGGTTGGAGCGCCCGCCTGAGCCGCCTGGAAGCGCTGCTGCCGACCGACACCCTGCGCACCGACTTCAACCGCTTCCTGCTCGCCCTGGCGCCGCGCGTGCTGGCCGCCGCCGAGCTGCAGGAGCCGCACCAGATCCGCTGGGCGCTGGAAGACGCCTGGACCCTGCCGCTGGTGCAAAAGCGCTGGGCCCGCTTCGCGCTGCAGCTGACGGCCGAGCAGGCCGAGAACCTCGTCGAGCGCGCGGCGGCCAAGAAGCTCAGCCCCGTGCACATCCAGCGCCACGACGACGCCACCGACGGCTGGGCGTTGGCGAGCAACGGCTACGCGGCATGAATTGCGACCCCTCGTCCAGTCTCGTCCAGCTGAACGCGGACGTGTCTGAACGGTCTTGCAGACCGCGCAGCCGACGACGCGGCTGMTCTTCGGCAGGCACGACAAGTCCACAGGACTTGCCGTGTCCGGCCTCAGCCCCCGCGGGGACGGCGATGCTTGAGGCATTGCGCCTCAAGCACATCGCCCAACGGGCCGGCTAGGTGAACTGGAGTCGGACACAAGCAGTCCCTGCGGACTGCTTGTGCCTACGGAAGGACATGGGCCTCTGGCCCATGGCAGGCCCAGCGCTCGGCCCGAAATACTTAAAACAGCGACGCATGAAAACGAAAGCGCCCCGAGGGGCGCTTTCTCTTGGCGCGGACGGGCCTGGTCTTAGACGAGCGAACGATGCAGTCGGATCTCTTCGACGCGTGCGCCGCCGACTTCCGTCGTGCGGGCGCTGCCGAGTTCACGCTTGAAGCCGGCCAGCTCGAAGAAGCGCAGGGCGCGCTCGTTGCGCAGATAGCACCACAGCGTGGCCTTGGTGCAGCCTTCTTCCTGCAGGCCGTCGCGCGTGGCATCCCACAACGCCAGGCCCACGCCCTTGTCCCAGTGCACGGGGTCGGCAAACATGGCCCAGACCTCGCCGGTGGTGGCGGGCGTGCCCTTGTCGCGCGAACGGTCGAAGCCGGCGAAGCCCATGATCTTGTTGTCCAGATGGGCAACGATGACCTGCGGCTCGCAGAGGTCGATGGCCTCGCGCCAGAAGGCTTGGCGCTTCTGCACCGACATCGAATCCAGCGCGGCCACAGGCAGCAACGCCTTGTAGGCATCCTGGCTGGAAGCGACGTGAATCTCGGCGATGGCTTTGGCATCGCGCAGGGTGGCGGGGCGAACCTGGATCACGGACATGGAACTCTTGAGCAATAGCACGGGGACGAAAGGGCGCGATTGTCCTAGCCCATCGCCTCGGAGTCAGCTCTTGACAGAAAATTTTCCTGCGCTCCAGCAGTCTTTCTTCGCGACTTCACGTGTTCGACAAGGCCGCGCCTGAGCCAGCGCAGCGGCGTGCGCTGCAGCTCCCGCATCAGGGCATGGTCCACCACGGCGTCGCCCAGGTCCAACGAAAAGCGCTTCGCGACCTCGGCTTGAACCTTCAGTAACAACTCCGCCGTCACGCGGGCATCGGCCATGGCCCGGTGGGCACGGCCATCGAAGCGGATGTCGTGGAACCGCGTGATCGCACCCAGGCCATGGCTCTTGGCCTCGGGCCACAGGCGGCGCGACAGCAGCACCGTGCAGGCGAACTCATGGGCCGGGTCGGGCGCGACACCGGCGCGCGCCATCTCGGCCTGCCAGAAGCCCCGATCGAAAGATGCGTTATGCGCCACCAGCGGGCAACCCACCGTGAAGCGGGCCAGCTCGCGCATGACGCTCGCTGTATCCGGCGCACCCGACAGCATTTCGTTGCTGATGCCGGTCAGGGCCTGGATATGGGGCGGCACCCAGGCGCCGCTGTTCATCAGGCTGCTCCAGGCATCGACAACCATGCCGCCGCGCACCAGCACGGCCGCGATCTCGGTGGCTCGACCGCCCGTGCTGGGCCCCAGGCCCGTGGTCTCGAAGTCAACGACGGCGATGGTTTCCATCATCTTCATCAAGACTTCTTCTTGGGCGGGTGCTTGACCGCATTCATCGCCAGCTTGCGCTCGACGGCGGCATCCAGGTCGACGCCACCGTGGTCGGCGATCTGCACGAGGTAGAGCAGCACGTCGGACAGCTCCTCACCGAGATGGCGGCGCTGGTCGGCGTCGAGGCTCAGTGATTGCTCGGGCGTCAGCCACTGGAAGATCTCCAGCAGTTCGGCGGCCTCCACGGTCATGGCCATGGCGAGGTTCTTCGGGGTCTGGTAGGGCTGCCAGTCGCGGTCGGCGGCGAACTGGCGCAGGCGCTGCTGCAGGGTCGGAATGTCCATCAGGGGAGAGCGAATGCAGGTCGTTGCACGGACGAAAGTGTCCGATGTATTCCTAAACGGTATTCAAGATTTCAAAGGTAGTGGTCGTAGTAGTGGGCCGCCCGCGCTGTGGACAAGCGCAAAAAGTCCTTAGGGCACAAGCGCTTGGCCGCCGCACAAGCCTGTGCGCCGAGGCCTGATGGATTGACCCCCGATTGGGTACAACTTCGCGAAAGGCCTGAAGCCTGTGGATATCCGGGCAGTTGTCCCAGCGCCATCCACAGACTTGCCCCGGGCGGCCGCGGGCTGGCCTTCCTCAAGCCTTCACCGTTGTTTCTTTACGCGCACTGAGGGGAAAAACGAACGATCGTTCTAAAAAGCTGCGGCTAGAGTTGCGCTCCCGAATTGAATGCACTGCGATGTTGCGGTGTCGCCTAGGAGACAACAATGAAACCCTTCCTCACCCGGATCGCTGCCGCCACGGTGGCGCTGTTGGGCAGTGTGCTGGTCGCCGGCTGCGGTGGTGGCGGTGCCACGGCCGACACGACGCCCAAGATCTCCATCACTGCGGTCAAGGTCTTTGGTGACAGCATCCAGGACAGCGGCACCTTCGGCTACAAGTTCACTGTCCAGAGCCCGGACAACCTGATCTACGCTGAACGCATCGCGGCCAACTATGGCCAGACGCTGTGCAACTTCTTCGTCTTTACGGGCACGACCTTCGCGGCCAACACGGCCAAGACGGGCTGCACCAACTACTCCATCGGCGGCGGCCGCATTACCTACACCGGTGCCGGCGGCGCGGCCAACCCGCTCAATGTGGGCACGCAGATGGCCACCTATGCAGCAGCCGGCAGCTACAGCTCCAGCGACCTCGTCATCATCGACGGTGGTGGCAATGACGCGGCCGACCTCGTCGGCGCCTATCTGACCATCCCCAAGGACGCCGCCAAGACCTATTCGGCCCTGCTCGGCACGCTGCTGACGCCCGCCCAGATCGGTGCCGCCCTGCAAGGTGGCGCCGCGACGACGGCCCAGATCGGTGGCACCTACATGACGGCCCTGGCCGACAAGTTCTACGCCCAGATCAAGGCCAGCGTGCTCGACAAGGGCGCGACCCATGTCGTGGTCATGAACATGCCCGACGTGACCTACACGCCGCGCTTCCAGATGGTGCTGGACAGCATCGCCGCAGCCAGCGGTGGCGGCACAGCCGGCGCCACGGCGCGCGCGCAGTCGCAGGCCGTGTTCCAAGGCTGGATGACGGCCTTCAATACCGAACTGGCCGCCAAGTTCGCCGGCAACGACAACGTCATCGTCATCGACTTCTACAAGGCCTTCCAGGATCAGGTGGCCACGCCGGCCCAGTTTGGCTTGAGCAACGTCAAGACACCTGCCTGCCCCATCGCAGGTGTCGGCAGCGACGGCCTGCCCACGTACAACTTCCCGGCCTGCACGGCCGCGGCCCTGTCTGCTGCACCGCCCGCTGGCGTCAGCGGTGGCGCCGACTGGTGGAAGAGCTATGCCTTCTCCGACAGCTTCCACCCCACGCCCTATGGCCACCAGCTGACCCAACAGCTGATCGCCAAGTCGCTGGCCACCAAGGGCTGGCTGTAAACCGCGCCTCGACACACGGAGATAACCCATGAAAACCAAGTTCCTCCTCGGTGCCGCGGCCGCCCTCATCGCGTCCCTCGGTGCAGGCAGTGCCTTCGCCCAATCGGCCGGCAGCATCGTCATCTACGGCGGCGCCGCCCAGATCAACCCCCATGTCGAGAGCGGTGACCTGACGGCACCCAGCCTGGCCGGCACCAAGGTCGACGTGAAGAAGGCTTCTTCCTTCGTCGGCGGCATCACCTACTACTGGACCGACAACATCAGCATCGACTTGCCCGTCGCGCTGCCGTTCAAGCACGACGTCGTCGGCGCCGGCGCCATCGAGGGCGTGGGCAAGCTGGGCACGGTCAAGTCCCTGCCGATGACGCTGCTGGCCCAGTACCGCTTCGGCGAAGCCAACAGCACTTTCCGCCCCTTCGTCGGCGCAGGCATCACCTACGGCTACTTCTTCAAGCCGAAGTCCACCGCCACGCTGTCGGGCATCACCGGCGGCACGCCGAGCAACCCGACCACGCTGTCCATGAAGAGCCGCTTCGGCACGACGATGGAACTGGGCGGCGCCGTCAACCTCACCAAGGACTGGTCCGCCAGCCTGTCGGTCACCAAGACCTTCATCAAGACGACGGGCAGCCTGTCCACCGGCCAGACCATCGAAACGACGCTGGACCCGGTGTCGATCAAGTTCGGCATCGGTTATCGCTTCTGACCCGGCTCCGGCCGATCAGCAAAAGGGAGCCTGCGGGCTCCCTTTTTCATGGTGCCGGGAGTGGTTCTCGTCACAGATGGTGACATTTGGCGGCATAGTCCGCGCGCCGTTCGCGCCGACCGCGAGCGAGCACCTGATCAAACATCCAACGGGAGGGAAATCATCATGTCGATTCGCGCATGGCTGGCCATCGGAGCCGCCGCAAGCCTGAGTGGCTGCGCCATTCATCAAACCGTGCAGCCCGTCGAGAAGCTGCAGGCCAAGCAGATCTGCATCGTGCAGAACGGCGATGTCAGGGAAGGCTTCCTGGACAGCTACAAGCGTGCGCTGACGGCCAAGGGCTTTGCGGTGCGCCAGCTGCCGGCCGGTGCCTCGCTGGTCGAATGCCCGATCACATCGACCTACACGGCCAACTGGCGTTGGGACCTGGCCATGTACATGGCCTACGCGGAAATCAAGGTCTACAGCGACGGCAAGCCGGTCGGTGAGGCCAAGTACGACTCGACGCGCGGCGGCGGCAATATGGGCAAGTTCATCGACGCCGACAAGAAGATCACCGAGCTGGTCAATCAGCTGTTCCCGGGCGGCGCTGGCGCCTGATCCGCTCCACCGGTGCATGGCAAGGGAGCCCTTGGCTCCCTTTTTCATTGCCGGCTGTCAGGTTGCGTCCTGGCTTGGCGACTCAGTCGCATGAAGCTGCATCCTCTGCTGCTGGCCTTGGCCGCACCCCTCGTGATCGCCCAGACCTGTCCGGTCGCCACCACCGTCCAGAGCGCTGCGACCGTGCCGCGCGTCGTCGAGCTCTACACCTCCGAGGGCTGCTCCTCCTGCCCGCCGGCGGATCGCTGGCTGAGCTCGCTGAAAGGCCAGCGAGGCGTCATCCCGGTGGCCTTTCACGTCGACTACTGGAACGGGCTGGGCTGGCCGGACCGCTTCTCCAGCCCGGCCTTTACTGACCGCCAGAAGCAGGGCGTCGGCGTCAACGGCTCGCGCTATGCGTACACCCCGCAGATCGTCGTCAACGGGCGGGATTGGCGCGGAGCCTCATTGCCGGCGGCGAGCACCGAGCCGGCGCGCGTGCGGCTGGCCTGGAGCCGCAGCGCCAGCGGTGAACTCAAGCTCAGTGCCGAGGCCTTGACTGGTGCGCCCTCGCGCATCCAGCTCTGGTGGGTTCGCGTCGAGGATGGTCACCAGAGCCGCGTTCGCGCTGGCGAGAACCGCGGCGAGACGCTCAGCCATGACAGCGTCGTGCGTGACTACGCGCGGCTGCCAGCCTGGGACGGGCGTGGACGAGGCGAATGGTCGGTGCCGGTGAATGCCGCGGAGCCGGGCCATCCGAGCCGCTGGATAGCCGTGGCGGCCGATGCCCGCGACGGCAGCGTGCTGCAGGCGGTCGAGATCGGTTGCTGACGCGGCTCGGGTTTCGTGCATGACGGGGAGTCCTCCGACACCGCCCGACATGGCATGCGCTCAAACTCGGTCATCCCAGCAAATTCCCGCGCAGCCATGYGACGCCAGAACCTCGTGATGCTGATGGYCGGCCTTGCCGCCTTGAGTGCTTGCAGCAAGCCCGCCGATGCGCCTATGGCACCGCCGGCGTCGGCCCCGGCCGCTTCGGCGCCGTCCAGCGCCTGGGTCGGCAAATGGCAAGGACCCGAAGGCACCTATCTGGAGATCACCGGCGGGCCTGGCACCTACAGCCTCACGGTACAGAACCTGGATGGACCGCGCAGCTTCGATGCCAAGGGCGGTTCCGGCACGCTCTTGTTCACCCGCGATGGCGTGCTCGAAACCGTCCGTGCCGGCACCGGCCCCGAGACCGGCATGAAGTGGCTGGCAGACAAGCGCGATTGCCTGATCGTGAAGGCCGGCGAAGGCTACTGCCGCGATTGACGGATTCCACGCCTAGGATTGAGGAACTCGGGCTTGTCGCCTACCGCTTGCTGGCGGTCAGCGGCGCATCCGCAACCTTGAACTTCTCGTCCATTGCTCACCATCCGCCCAGCCTTGGCTGAAGACGCCCCAGCACTGCAAACCCTTTACGCCGAAGCCATCACCAATGCCGACTGGCTGCCGGACAGCGCCAAGCGGTCTCTCCGCTTCGCCGATGTGTCCGTGAACGAGGAGGTTCACGTCGCGGTTCGCGATGATGGCCAGGTGCTTGGCCTGGTGTCCGTGCAGGTGGGCGATCCCTTCATTCACCATCTCTATGTAGACCCGCTGGTGCGGGGCGAAGGTGTGGGGCAGCAATTGCTGGCGTCGCTCCAGCCCTGGCTGCCCAAGCCGTGGCGGCTGAAGTGCGTGAGCCTCAACACCCGGGCACTGGCCTTTTATGCCAGGGCCGGTTGGCGCGAGGTGGGCAGGGGTGAATCAGAGCACGGCGCCTATGTGGTGCTGATCTGCGACTGATTGCGCCACAACGCCTGCTCAGGCGATCCCGACCACCTTGTGCATCTGCACCGACAGCCGCCATTGCGGGTGTTCCATGCAGTACTTGACCGCCGCCTTGCGGTGCTCACGCTGCAGCACCGAGTCCATCGGCTGCAGGAAGAAGTTCTGGAAGTCCAGGTTCGCGAAGCGCTCCGGCTGGGCCAGCGGCTGCGGGTAGACCAGCTTCAGCTCGTGGCCCGAGGTCAGCACCAGCGGCGCATCGGCCTTGGGGCTGACGCAGATCCAGTCCAGCCCCGGCGGCGCCGGTTGCGTGCCATTGGTCTCGACGGCCACCTCGAAGCCGCGCGCGTGCAGGGCGGCTATCAGCGGCGTGTCCAGCTGCAGCAGCGGCTCGCCGCCGGTGCAGACGACGTAGGGCTTGCCGCCGCCGGGCCATGCTTTCGCAATGGCATCGGCCAGGTCATCGGCCGTCACAAACTTGCCGCCGCCCACGCCATCGGTGCCGACGAAATCCGTGTCGCAGAAAGTGCAGACCGCCGTCGCTCTGTCCTGCTCGCGGCCGGTCCAGAGGTTGCAGCCGGCGAAGCGGCAGAACACGGCGGCGCGGCCGGCCTGGGCACCTTCGCCCTGCAGCGTGAAGAACAGCTCTTTGACGGAGTAGGTCATACGGGGATCAATTCTTCCGAGTCGGCGCGGCTGACGATGGCGCCCGAACCGCGTGTCTCGTACAGGTCCACGCGATCGATCTGCGGCAGCACGCTGCCGCCCTCGCGCAGCACCCAGGCCGCGATCGCGGCCGCGTCGCCATCGGGCAGGTTGGCAATCTCGAACAGCGGGTGGTGATCCAGCCGCTTGAAGATCGGGTTGAACAGCTGCTTCACGTCGCCGAAGTCCACCGTCCAGCCCATGACCTGGTCCAGCGGCGCGGCCAGGTGCAGGCGCAGCGTGAAGGTGTGGCCATGGATACCAGCCAGCGGATGGCCTTCGGGAGCCTGCCGCATGCGAACGGCGCTGTCCAGCGTCATCTCCTTCCAGATGCGGTAGCTCTGGCCATTGAAGTTGGCGCCGCTGGAGCCGGTCTCGTAGACGGTCACCCAGCTCAGCTCCGGCAGCTCGGGCTTGAGCCTGTCCCAAAGCCAGGCCGAGATGTTCTCGCTGGTCGGGTTCTGCAGGCCGGCAATGTCGTTCAGGCAGCGGTAGTTCAGCTCGAAGTGCAGCGGCGCCCAGACCTCGTCGAGGTGGTCGTAGTCGATGGACAGGTCGCGCTCGCCAAGGTCGGCATTGGCGTGCAGGATGACCTCGAAGCCATGGCCGTGCATGCGGCCGCATTGGTGGCCGGCCGGCACATTGGGCAACTGATGGGCCGCCTGGAAGCGGTAGCGCCGCCACACGTGGGCGTGGCCGGCGTTGTCCAGGTCGACGCCGCTGTGCGTGGTGCTCTGCACGCCGACCTGCACGATGCCCGGCACAGCCAGCCGCTGGCGCACCCAGCGCGCGAGGTTCTCGTCGGTGGGTTCGGCGAGGTGGTCGTTCAGCAGCGCATGGTCTAGCGGCGCGACGGTGTCGGCCATGCGCGCACGCAGCGCCTCGACCTCACCACCGGGGAAAGCCGCCCAGCCCGCCGGCAGCGCCGAGCGGACGGTGGCGAAATAGCTGTGGCCATGCAGGCCATGGCTGCGATGGGAGGCGGGCAGGGCAGGAATACGGCAGGCTGACTCGAAGCCGGCTGAGGCACAGTGCAGGACGGAAAGGGACATGCCCCGATTGTCGCGCGGCCCCTTGGGAGGGCCTGTGGCATCTCCGTGGGTCGCGTTTGCGATAAAAAGGGCCGCGAGTAGGCGCGCCGCGAAGCTGTGGCTGGGCGCCTCAGCAAGCGGTGCAACACCCGCGCGGCCCTTTTTATCGCAAACCCACCGGGGCGTGGCTTTGCCGGCGCTGGACGGCGTTGCGAACCTTGCCCAGGCAACCAGCCTGGGCGGCGGTCCGCGCCTTGCCCAGCATCCGGCAAAGACCTCGCCGCGACCCATGGGGATGTCACAGACCCTCCCACCCCGCTTGACTTGAAGTGGGCTTGAGCTTTTAGTCTCCATCGCCATGAATCTCGCTGACCCCGTCGACGCGCCCGAGAGTGCGTCCGAAAAACTCTTTGCCCCGGGCCGCAGCGCCGCTTGCATCGGCGCCGTCGCGCTGATCTCCATGCTGGCCTTCGAGTCCATCGCCGTCGCCACCGCGATGCCGGCCGTGGCCGAGGCGCTGAATGGCCTGCCCTATTACGCGCTGGCTTTCGGCGCGACGCTGGCCACCTCGGTGCTGGGCATGACGGCCGCCGGCCAGCTCTGCGACAAGCGCGGACCCTACCGGGCGGCGCTGGCCGGCCTGGCCGCCTTTCTGGCCGGCCTGCTGCTGGCCGGCTTCGCGCCATCCATGCCGGCGCTGGTGCTGGGTCGTGCGCTGCAGGGCCTGGGCAGTGGCGTGCTGGGCGTGACGCTGTATGTCGGCGTGGGCCAGGTCGTGCCGCCAGCGCTTCATCCCAAGATGTTCGCCATGTTCGCGGGGGCCTGGGTCGTGCCCGGCCTCGTCGGGCCGGCGCTGGCCTCTTTCCTCGTGCAGTTCCTGAGCTGGCGCTCGGTCTTCCTGGCGGTGGCGGCCGCGGTGCCGGTGGCGGCGATGCTGGTGCTGCCGGCACTCAAACGCGTGGGCACGGGCACCGGCGATGCGCTGCGCTGGGGCGCCATGCGCTGGGCGCTGCTGGCAAGCGCAGGCGCGCTGACCCTGCACAGCGCCAGCCAGCAGAGCGGCACCAACTCGGCCCTGCTGTTCGGTGCCGGGCTGGTGGCCGCCGGCATTGCCGCCCGGCTGCTGCTGCCGGCCGGCACGATGAGGGCGGCGCGCGGCCTGCCGACGGTCATCCTGTTGCGCGGCCTCATTGCCGCCACCTTTGCCAGCGCCGAGGCCTTTTTGCCGCTGATGCTGACCCAGCATTTCGGCTGGAGCCTGACCCAGGCCGGCATTGCGCTGAGCGCCGGTGCCGTGACCTGGAGCATCGGCAGCGCCCTGCAGGCCCGCGTGCAAAAACCCGAGTCGCGCCGTCTGCTGCTGCCGGGCGGCTTCACGCTGACGGCGCTGGCCTTGACCATCGTCATCGCCCCGCTGCTGTTCCCCCTGCCCTCGGCCCTGGTCTTCGCGGGCTGGACGCTGGTCGGCCTGGGCATCGGCCTGTCCTTCCCCATCCTGTCGGTGCTGCTGCTCAAGCTGTCGCCGCCCGAACAGCAAGGTAGCAATACCTCCTCGCTTCAGCTCTGCGACGCGTTGACCAGTAGCGCCGCACTCGCGCTGGCCGGCCTGCTGTTCGACCCGGTCACACGCCAGGTTCTGCCGGTGCTGCTGCTGGCTCTGGGCTTGGTCACCGTCGCCGCCTTGCTCAGTCCGAGGGCGCAGCCCGGCGGCTGAAATCGCTTTCGCGTGGTGGCACACTGCGCCGTCTTCCCCGGGAGAGGTGCATGGGTTTCGTGACGACGCGCAGCATGGCCAAGGATTACGACGTCATCGTCGTCGGCTCGGGTGCCGGCGGCGGCCAGACGGCCTACACGCTGGCGCTCGAAGGCGTGAAGGTGCTGATGCTGGAAGCCGGCCGCCACTACGACTTCCGCACCGAGACGCCGATGTTCCAGACCAGCGCCGACGCACCCCTGCGCGGCGCCGGCACGCCGGACAAGCCCTTCGGCTTCTACGACGCGACGGTGGATGGCGGCTGGCAGGTGCCTGGCGAACCCTACACGCAAGCTTCCACGGACGAGACCCAGCGCTTTGACTGGTGGCGTGCCCGCATGCTGGGCGGGCGCACCAACCACTGGGGCCGCATCTCGCTGCGCAACGGTCCCTACGACTTCAAGCCCCACAGCCGTGACGGCCTGGGTTTCGACTGGCCCATCGGCTACGAAGACCTTGCGCCCTATTACGACAAGGTCGAGATGCTGGTCGGCATCTACGGCAGCAGCGAGGGCCTGGAGAACACGCCCGATTCGCCCGACGGCTGCCTGCTGCCGGCGCCGGCCCTGCGCGTCGGCGAGCGCCTCATCAAGAAGCACGCGGCCAAGCTGGGCGTGCCCGTCGTGCCCATCCACCGCGCGGTGCTGACGAAGAAGCTCGACGACGCCCGCCTGCCGGCCTTGCTGCATCCCGGCAACCCGCGCGCCCAGGCCCTCGTTGCCCAGTCCATGCGCGATCGCGCCGCCTGCTTCTGGGCCACGCCTTGCGGCCGCGGCTGCTCCATCGGCGCCACCTACCAGAGCCCCGCCGTGCACCTGCCGCCGGCCCTGGCCAGCGGCAATCTCGACGTGCTTTGCGACGCCATGGTCTACGAGGTGACGACCAAGAACGGCAAGGCCAGCGGCGTGCGCTTTGTCGAGCGCAAGAGCGGCAAGCACATCGAGGCCAAGGGCCGCGCCGTCGTGCTGGCGGCCAGTGCCTGCGAATCGGTGCGCATCCTGTTGAACAGCAAGCCCGGCGGCCTGGCCAACAGCAGCGGCAAGGTCGGCCGCTACATCATGGACACCGTCGGCAGCGATCTGTCGGGCCAGGTGCCCGGCCTCGAGGCCCTCCCCGCCCACAATGAGGACGGCGCTGGTGGCGGCCATGCCTATTCGCCCTGGTGGCTCTATCAGCAGCAGGGCCGCGACTGGGAAAAGAAGCTGGGCTTCCCGCGGGGTTATCACATCGAGATCAGCACCGGCAAGCGCATGCCCACCTCGGGCACCGGCGCGGGCCTGGAGTGGCTCACGCAAGGCAGCTACGGCGCGCGCTTCAAGCAGGACGTGAGGCGGCTCTACGGCAGCTTCGTCTACTTCTCGGGCCGCGGCGAGATGATCCCCAACGAGCAGTCCTGGTGCGAGATCGACCCGACCGTGAAGGACCGCTTCGGCATCCCCGTGCTGCGTTTCCACTGGCAGTGGGCCGAGCACGAGACCCGCCAGGCCGCCCACATGCAGAAGACCTTCGCCGACATCATCACGGCCATGGGCGGCCGCGTGCAGGGCGGCGGACCCGAGCTGGACGGCGTCAAGGCCATCGCGCCGGGCGGCTCCATCATCCACGAGGTCGGCGGCACCATCATGGGCGCGGATGCGCGCACCTCGGTCACCAATGGCTGGGGCCAGACCTGGGATGTGCCCAACCTCTTCCTGTCCGACGGCGCGCCGTTTGCATCCAATGCCGACAAGAACCCGACGCTGACCATCATGGCCCTGGCCTGGCGCCAGGCCGACCACATCGTCGACCGCCTGCGCAAGAAGGAGCTCTGAGCATGGACCGCAGACAGACCCTGCAATGGATGCTGGCCGCCAGCGCGGCCATGGGCGTGGAGCGGTCCGCCGGTGCCACGCCGGCCACGCAAAAAAAGGGCAAGGGCTATGGCGCCGACCCCAAGCTGACCCAGACCTACCGCAGCGGCGAGCTGTGGCCGCTGACCTTCACGGCGACGCAAGCACGCACCGCGCAGGCGCTGTGCGGCCTCATCATCCCGGCCGACGAGAGCTCGCCCAGCGCCGCGCAACTCAAGGTCCACCTCTTCATCGACGAGTGGATCAGCGCGCCCTATCCCGACCAGGCCGGGGACAAGGAGGTCATCGTCAAGGGCCTGGCCTGGCTGGATGCCGAAAGCCGTTCACGCTTCCACAAGGCCTTTGCCGAGCTCGATGTCACCGCGCAGTCGCAGATCGCCGACGACATCTGCTGGGTGCAGAAAGCCAAGCCCGAGCACGCCGCCGCGGCACGCTTCTTCAAGCGTTTTCGCGACCTGACGGCCGGCGGTTTCTATACGACGCCCGAGGGTTCGAAGGACCTCGGCTTCGTCGGCAATACCCCGTCCGTCACTTTCGACGGCCCGCCCATGAAGGTCCTTCAAATCGTCGGAGTCGCCTGAAGATGAAAACCACCCTTCTCGCCGCCAGCCTCGCCCTCGCCACTGCCGCACACGCCGCCGACATGAACCTCAACACGCTCAGCGCCGAAGAAACCGCGGCGGGCTGGAAACTGCTCTTCGACGGCAAGACGCTGGACAACTGGCGCGCCAGCGATGCGCCCGGAAGCTTCAGCGTCAAGGACGGCGCCATCATCGTCCAGGGCCCGCGCTCCCACCTCTTCTATGTCGGTCAGGTCCAGCAGCACGAGTTCAGGAACTTCGAGTTCAAGGCCGATGTGATGACCTTTGCCAAGGCCAACTCCGGCGTCTATTTCCATACCAAGTGGCAGGAGGTCGGCTGGCCCAACCTCGGCTACGAGGTGCAGGTCAACAACTCGCACAGCGACCCCAGCCGCACCGGTGGGTTGTGGGGTGTGCAGGATTTCCCCAAGGTCATCGCACCCGATGGCCAGTGGTTCACGCTGACCATCCGCGTCGACGGCAAGCACGTCACCACCTTCGTCGGCAACGAGAAGACGGCCGACTACACCGAGGAATCGCCCATCGTGCGCAAGAAGGGCCTGGAGCAGCGGTTTCTCGCCAGCGGCACCTTCGCGCTGCAGGGGCATGACCCCGAGAGCACGGTGCATTTCAGGAACATCAAGGTCAGGACCTTGCCCTAGCCTGTGATGTCCGGAAACGGCGCCGGCTCCGTCGGCAGCCACTCCAGCTGCGTCGGTGCGAAGTCCATGCGCGGCTCGACGTCCACCTTGCGGGCCACCAGCCGCGCGCATTGGCGCAGGCAGGCCAGGGCGCTTTGCTGCAGGTCGGGTTGGGCCTCAGCGCTGAAGCAGCAGACCGTGCCGTAGATGCGGCCATCCGGCAGCACGACCGGCGTGCTCAGGTGGGCGCCGACCGCGATGCCCGGGTCGAACAGCTCGCCCCTTGCGACCAGCACGCGGGCATCCGGCACCAGCTCGGGCATGCGGCCCTCGACGACGCGCTGGCAATAGCTTTCCTCCAGCGGTGCCGCGTCGCCGGCATGCAGGCCCAGGGGCTCGCCGCCATCGATGAAGCGGAACACCCGCTCGCCATCGACGAACTCCGACACGAAGACGACATCCATGCGCAACTGCTTGCGCAGCAACAGCAGCACATCGGTGATCTGCCGGTCCAGCGAGGTGTCATAGCTGTCGGAGGTGGCGACCAGCAGTTCGGAAATCTTGACGTCCAGGGCCTGCTGATCCAGCGGGTCAACATAAGACATGCGGCAACTCTCCTGAAGTGCGTGGCCGCATCATCCGCGCTTGCCGCCGCTTCGGTCGAGTAACCGGCGGTGATACCGGGACTTCCGCTGGGACTTCAGTCACGCGCAGCGAGTCGGCGCCGCACCCAGGGCAGCACGGCCAGGCCGGCCAGCATCAGGCCGCAGGTGGAAGGTTCTGGCACGGCTGCTGCCATGAACTGGCCCGAGGCCGAGGTGAAGGTGACACCGTCGGGCAGGGCCCAGCTGAAACGTGCGGTGTGCGAGTAGTCGGCCACCGCGCCGCCTTCGGCGAAAACCGACAGCGAGCCATAGCTGTACAGCGTCAGCGGGCTGCCATCCGCGGGCATGACGAAGCTGCCGCTGATGCTGCGCGACTGGTTCTTCACATCGAGATAGATGGGCTTGCGCCAGCCCTCGGCGTTGGGGCCGACGTAGAAATAGCTGTAGGCCGAGGCACCGCTCCACCACTTGCCGCGCGTCGTCGTGCCATCGACCGACCAGCTCCAGGTGATTTCCTCGCCGGGCTCGTAGTCGTCGCCGGCCTCGAGGGTGATCTTGTCCCAGTACCAGGCGTCGGCGCTGGTGCCCCAGTTGCACGACAGCATGTCGGGCCGGCAGCCCTTGGGCAGCGTCGGGTTGTTGCTGGACCAGGCATAGGCATGCAGGGTGCCGTCCACCAGCGAGGCAGACGCGACGCCCTTCACATTGACATTGGCATAGCTGTTGTTGGCGCTGGCGTGCCCGGTGCCGCCCAGGGTCTGGCCGCCGGCATAGGCGCTGGCACCGGACGACCCGGTGGGTTGGCCGCCAGCGGCCAGGGCGCTCAGGGATGTGGACGCCAGGAGGAGGGTCAGCAGCGTTTTCATGGTGGGCTCGGGATGGGTTGGAAAGGCCGCCAGTGTGTTTTTCGGGCCTCCCGGCCGCATCGCCCGCGAAGAGCCATGCGAGAGCCATGGCGCTGTCATGAATGCTGGCTCCCCATGGGCGATGCGCCGCCGCGTCGCCTGCCAGACGATGCCGGCCAACCCATCCACGCCGGAGCCTTCCTCATGCCTTCACGCCCCACCGCACCGACCCTGCTGCTCGCCCTCGCCGCCTTCGGGCTGCTGGCCGACGCCACCCAGGCCCAGACGCCCCAGCAGCGCCGCCTCGTGCTGGAGGTCGAGCTGCAACGCCAGGGCCCCGTGCAGGCCGGCGCCGACCGCGGCGAGCAGACCCTCAGCCAGCGCTGGCAGTTCAGCGCCCTGCTGCAGAGCGACGGCGCGCCCATCCCCTACAACCCGCTGGACCCCGAGGACCACCGCCGCCAGGCCGAAGCCGCCCAGCGCACGGCGGCCGCCGCCCCCATGGCGCCCATGCCCGACTGGCGCGCCATGCAGGCCAAGGCCCAGGCGCTGCAGGCCCGCTGCGGACAGGACCAGGCCTGCCTGATGCGCGAGGCCTCGGCGCTGAGCGCCGCCGGCATGCCCGGCGTCAACCGTGGCAGCCAAGGCGTGCTGCAGGGCTACGGCCAGGCGACAGCGACCTGTGAACGCCAGCCCGCCGGCAAGGCCCGCGAAGCCTGCCGCGCCGAGGCGCGCCGCCAGGCCGGCGGGGGGGCTGAGGCCACCGAGGACAGCGGCCCGGCCACGCCCTATCTGCTCTTCACCGGGCCCATGGCCTGCGGCCTGCAGACGACGGCCCGGCTGGACGACCGCGTCAAGGGGCGCTTCAACGACGTGCAGGGCGTCGTGAACTACACCGAGACCGCCCTGGGCCAGGAAACGCGCCGCGACGACGCGCCCTGCCCGACGCTGCAGGCCGTGCTCGACACCCGCAACGGCCGCGTCTGGACGGCCTTGGCCCTGGTGCCGCAGGACGTGCAGGGCGTGCGCACCCGCGAGGAAACCAACCGCCGCCCGCAGCGCCAGGAGGGCCGCATCGGCCTGCAATGGCGGGAGGCCCAGGCCTGGCTGCAGCAGCGCCTCGTGCAGCTCAGTTCAGAGGGACAGGACCAGGCGCGGCTGCCGGCCGGGACCGGTCAGGCGGAGATCAAGCTGCGCTGGAGCTTCAGGCCGGCTTGATTTGAAGCCGAGGGGACGGCGATGCTCGCGGCTTCGAGCCGCGAGCACATCGCCCAAGGCGGGCCGGCTAGGGAGCGGCCCGGCGCTCGGCGCGCGAGTCAGGCGCTCGGGGGGGCGCGCAGATCGCTGGCGCGGCGGCCGCGCCGGCTTGCAGCCGTGCGCAGGTGCACCAGCGACTCGACGCGCTTGAGCAGTTCGCGGTCGTTCCAGGGCTTCTTGAAGATGCCGTAGACGCCTTCGATCTGCCCCACTCGGCCATGCAGCTCGTCGTGGCCGGTGATGGCGATGACGGGCAGGTCCTCGGTCGTCAGGCTGCCGTGAACGTCGGCGATCAGCTCGAAGCCGTCCTTGTTGGGCATCTCGAGATCGGTGATCAGCACGGCGATCTCGGGCTTCTCTTCCAGCTGGGCCATGGCCTCGTTGCCGTCATTGACCTGGACCACGGTGAAGCCGGCGCCTTCCAGCAGGCGCTTGAGCTTGGTGCGCACGACGGCGGAGTCATCGGCGATGAGGACGGTGGGCGGGCCTTCGGGCACCACGGGCGCCGCAGGCGTGGCCGCGGCCGGCGGCTGCATCGGCGTGGGCGCCGTGACGAAGGCGCTGGCCATCGACGGGCCGGCATTGGGGCCGACCGGCAAGGGCGGCAGCACCACTGGCGCGTTGGCGCGCTGCGTGCCCTCGGGCGAGCGCGGCGGCGGCGTGTATTCGCGCGGCGGACGGTAGTCGTCACGCTTGAAGGCGGCGATGAGCACGATGATGGCCAGGGGTATCGCGATCAATACCGGCATCAGATAGGCGCCCAGCAACTCCTGCAGCTCGTGAAACATCGACTCCATCCCTGGGGTGTAACAACGGGCAGCCTAACATCCGCCGCAAGGGCACACCATCAAGGAAAGCCGGCATTTCTCGACGAATGCCGGGGGTTTGTAGCTGTTTTCGGGCCGGGCGCGGGGCCGCTCCGCCGGCTGCGCGGTCTGCAAGACCGGCCGGGGTCCGCCTTGGACGAGGGGTTTCAGAAGGTGAGCACGAAGCAGGCGCCGCCGCCGGGCCGCTTGGCATGGCGGACCGTGCCGCCCAGGCCATGCACGAGCTGGCGCACGACGGCCAGGCCCACGCCGCTGCCGCCCTCGCGCGTCGTGAAGAAGGGCGTGAAGATGCGCGACTCCAGCCCCGGCGCGACGCCCGGGCCGTTGTCGGCCACCGTCAGCCGCAGCCGCGCGCCGCGGCTCAAGCGCGCCTCGATGCTCAGCCGCGGTGCCGGCCGGCCGGCGCAGGCCTGCAGCGCGTTCTGCGCCAGGTTGATCAGCACCTGCTCCAACTGGGCGGCGTCGGTGCGCAGGGCCAGGCTTTCGGGCTCGACGGCGAGATCAACCTGCCCACCCACGGCGCTCCAGGCGGGCGCCACCAGCCGCTGCACCGCCTGCAGCAGCGGCAGCAGCGGCGAGTCCACCAGCGTCGGCGCGGGTGGTTGGCTGACGCTGCGATAGCGCTCGACAAAGGCCTGCAGATGCGCCGCGCGCCGCGCCAGCGTCGCCAGCGCCGTCTGCAGCTCCGCGTGCTCGCCGGCCTCCAGCAGGGCCGGTGCGCTGCCGGCCAGCGAGGCGATCGGCGTCAGCGAATTCATGATCTCGTGCGTCAGCACCTGCACGAGCTGGCGCCAGGCCGCCAGGGCCTCGGTCTCCAGTTCCGACTCGATGGGCGCCAGCGCCGCGAGCCGCCAGGCCTGGCCCTGCACGGTCAATGCGGAGACGGCGAGCACGGCGCGCTCCTGGCCGTGCTCGGTGGGCAGCGTGACGACGCGGCGACCGGGCTCGGCGTCCAGCAGCGCGAGCAGGCTGGCGGGCTCGATGGCGCGGCCCGGCGCGATGAGGCGGCGGGCGGCGGCGTTCAGCGCCAGCGGCGGCGCACCGGCGACGAGGCGCCACAGCGCGAGCGGCGCGTGCTCCAGCGCCGCGTCCAGGTCGGGGCGCGGCGCGGGGAGTGGATCGGGTGGCAATGGCGTGGGCCGGTGAGCGAGGCGCGTCAGTGCCGCCCAGCCGAAGGTGGCGGCAAGGAGTCCGGCCAAGGCGCAGGCGACGAGCACGCGCGGCGATTCCAGCGCGGCCATGGCGCCGGCCGCGCTGGCGGCCAGCACGACCGCCGCGGTGGCGACGCGGGCGCGCTCAAAGGCCATGCTTATCCAGTTTGCGATACAGCGCCGCCCGGCTCACGCCCAGCAGCTTGGCGGCCTGGCTGATATTGCCGTCGGCCTGGGCCAGGGCCGCCTGCACGGCCTCGCGCTCGCGTTGGGCGAGGTCCAGGCCCGGTTCGACCGGTGCGGGCGCGGCGAGCTCCGCCAGGCCGAAGTCCGCGAAGGTGAACACCGGCCCGCGCGCCAGCAGCGTGGCGCGCTCGCAAGCCTGGCGCAGCTCGCGCACATTGCCCGGCCAGCGGCAGGCGCAAAGCCTTGCCAGCGCATCGGCCTCGATGTCGCGCGCCGGCTTGCCGCTCGCAAAGTGGGCGAGGTAGTGGCGCAGCAGCAGGGCCACGTCCGTCGCGCCACGCTCGCGCAGCGGCGGCACGCGCAGCACCACGGTGTTGATGCGGTAGAGCAGGTCGGGCCGGAAGCGCCGCGCGTCGAAGAGCTCGGCCTCGGGCACATTGGTCGCGGCCAGTACGCGCACGTCGACGGCCACCGGCTTGTCGCTGCCCAGCGGCGTCACCTCGCGGCGCTCCAGTGCGGCCAGCAGCTTGGCCTGTTGGGCCAGCGGCAGATTGCCGATCTCGTCGAGGAAGAGGGTGCCGCCCGCCGCCGCGACAAAGCGCCCAGGCCGCGATTCGCGCGCATCCGTGAAGCTGCCGCGACGGTGGCCGAAGAGCTCGCTCTCCACCAGCGCCTCGGGCAGGGAGCCCATGTCGACCGCGAGCAGTGGGCCGGCAGCGCGGGGCGATGCCTGGTGCAGCGCACGCGCCACCAGCTCCTTGCCGACACCGTTCTCGCCGAGGATGAGCACGCTGGCCTCGCTGTTGCCGACTTGGGCGATCTGCGCACGCAGCGACTGCATCGCGGCCGACTCGCCCAGCAGCTCGCCAGCCGCAGGCGCCGGCGCACGGCGCGCCAACGCGGCCTGCACGCAGGCCACCAGCCTTTCGTTCGGCCAGGGCTTGGTGATGAAGTCGACCGCACCCGCCTTCAGCGCCTGCACGGCCAGCTCCACCTCGGCATAGGCCGTCATGACGATGACGGCCGGTGCATCGCGACGCGCGACGACCTCGCGCAGCAGCGCCAGGCCGGCGGCGCCGTCGCTGGCGCCGGGCGTGAAGTTCATGTCCAGCAGCAGCACGTCGGGCCGGGTCTCGTCCAGCGCCGCCATCAGCTCGGCGGGCGCGTGGCGCACGGCCACGGCGCCGAGCCGGCGCAGCGCCAGCCGCGCGGCCAGGGCCACGTCGGGGTCGTCGTCGAGGATGAGCAGGCCGGCCATGAGAGGGCGCGACTCTAAGCGCCGCATGCGCACCCGGGCAAGACGGTGTCCGGAAGCGGACAGTGCCGGTGTCCGCTTCCGGACGACACCACCGTGGGAAACCCGGTTTCCCCGGGAAAGACGGGCTGGCCCGCCTCTTGCACAAGACCCACCCATGAAGCTGCTCCCCTCCTCCCTCTTCTGGCGCGGCGCCTGGCGCCAGTTGCGCGCCGAGCCCGGCCCGGCCGCCCTCGTCATCGCCGGCCTGGCCCTGGGCCTGGCCCTCACGCTGCTGACCGCCAGCTTCCTGCAGGACGTGCTGTGGCCCGACGCCGGCCTGCCCGAGCGCGAGCGCCTGGTCGCCTTCGAATGGCAGGCGCGGGGCCCCGGGGGCATCAAGACCGACTGGTACCGTGAAGTGCCCACCGTGCCCCTGTACAACGAGCTGCGCGCCAACGGGGCGCCGGTCGAGGCGATGAGCCGGGTGCTGTTCACGCAGCTGGCGGCCAGCGCCGCCGATGCCCAGGGTGTGCAGCGCAGCAGCCGCATCGTCATCGCGGTGGGCGACGCCGACCTGCAGACCCTGTTCGGCCTGAAGCCGCTGGCCGGCGACATGGCCGCGGCCCTCGGCACGCCCGAGGGCATCGCGCTGAGCGCATCGGCGGCCGAAAAGCTGTTCGGCACGGCGCAGGCGGTCGGTCGCAGCTTCAGCATCGCCTTGCCGCCCGACCCCGAAGGGCGCGAGCCGGCGCATCAGTTCACGCTGACCGTCAAGGCCGTGCTGCCCACGCCCAACCTCAACGGCATGCTCGGCTTCGACGCCATTGCCGGCTTCCACGCGCCTGCCGCCAAGGCCTATCTGGCGCGCTCGGACACCTGGCTCCACACCACCGGCCACCTGTACGCCCGCCTTCAGCCGGGCGCCCGACCCGAGCAGCTGACCACGCTCGCGCAGCGGCTGTTGGACCAGCAACCCATCCCGCCCGGCTTCCCGATGGACTTCCTGAAGGGCGGCGGCAAGCCAGCCTATCTGCGCGCCATACCGGTGGTGGACGTCGGCCTGCATGGTGCCGGCAGCCCGCTGCGCCGCCTGCAGCTCGGCAGCCTGGCCGCGGCGGCGGCCGGCGTGCTGGCCCTGGCCGTCATCAACTTCGTCAACCTGTGGAGCGTGCGCACGCTGAAGCGTCAGCGCGAGATTGGCCTGCGCAAGTCGCTGGGCGCCGGCGCGCGCCAGCTGGCCCTGCAGTTCTTCGCCGAGGCGGCCGTCGTGGCGGGCCTGGCCGGCGTCCTGGGCCTGCTGCTGGCCTGGTGGGCCACGCCCGCGGTCGAGGTGCTGATGCAGCGTCAGTTCCATGCGCCCGTGCTGGCGCCGGCCATGGTGGGGCTGACGCTGCTGCTGTGCGGCGCCATCGCCGCCCTCAGTGCGCTGCCGCTCAGTGGCATCGCGCTGCGCGTGCGGCCGGCCGAGTCGCTGGCGGGCCGCAGCCACAGCGAGGGTCGGGCCAGCCGCTGGCTGCGCCGCGTCATGACGACGCTGCAGTTCGGCGCCGCCGCCGTGTTCGCAACGCTGGCCTTCACGGTGCTGTGGCAGGCCGAGCACACCGCCGACATCCCGCGCGGCTTCGAAACGCAGGACCGCGTCGCCATCGAGCTGCCCTGGGAGGCCCAGCCCGCGCAGACGAAGGCGCTGCTGGAGCGAATCCGCACTTGGCCCGAGGTCATCGCCACCGCCGCCGCCGAGGACGTGCCCGGCCGCGACTTCGCCAGCTGGTATGGCGAGTTCACCGGTGTCGGCGGCAAGTCCGTGAGCCTGCGCACCGGCGTCGGCTTCACGCCGGGCTATTTCCAGCTCTATGGCATGCGCGTCATTGCCGGGCGCCTGTCGGCCGACCATGTCGCCGAGCAGGCCCAGCAAGGCATCGTGCTGGACCGCAGCGGCGTGCGTGCCCTCGGCTTTGCCAGCCCCGAGGCGGCCGTGGGCCAGCAACTCGGCACAGGCCCCAATATCGATGACGGCAAACCCGCCACCGTCGTGGCCGTCATCGACGACATCCGCCTCGAAGGCCCGCGCAGCCCGCCGCAGCCGCATGCCATCCGGCCCGCGGTGGAGCGCGGCTATGGCGTCATCGGCGTGCACAGCCGCGACCCCCAGGCCACGCGCGTGAAGCTGGCGGCCCTGGTCAAGGAGCGTTTCCCGGAGGCCGAGGCGAGCGCCCTGCCCATGCGCGACATGCTGCTGCAGAAGGTGGCCGACGACACGCGCCTGGGCCGCGTCGTCGGCATCGCCGGCCTGATGGCCCTGGGCCTCGCAGCCGTGGGCATCTACGCCCTGGCTGCCTACACGCTGCGGCTGCGCGAGCGCGAGATCGTGCTGCGCAAGCTGCATGGCGCCGGCGCGGGCGCGGTGGCGGGCCTGCTGGCGCGCGAGTTCGCCGGTGTGCTGGCGGTGGCCTGCGCCATCGCCCTGCCGGTGGCGGCCTGGCTGTCGCAGCGCTATCTGGCGGACTTCGTCGAACGCGCGCCGGTGGGGCCGTTCTCGCTGTGGGTGCTGCTGGCCTCGGTGGCGCTGCTGGCCACCGTGACGGCCCTGGCCGTGGCGCGTCACCTGCACGCTGCGCTGGCACTGCGGCCGTTGCAGGCTTTGCGCGGATGAGCGCGGTGCTGACTTCCGGCGCGGCCATGGACCGGCGCGTCGCCGTGCCGTCGCGCCGCTGGCTGGTGGTGCTGGCGACCGCCGTCGCGTTGGGCGGAGCCGGCCTGCTGTTGCGCCACTGGCCGCGCGGCGTGCCGGTGTCCCGCGCCGATGTCGAGATCGCGGCTGCCAAGCCTGGCGCCTTCCGCGACGTCGTGGTCGGCCGCGCCACAGCCCAGCCACTGCAGTCCGTGCTGCTGGACGCCACCGAGGAAGGCCGCGTCGAGCAGGTGCTGGTCAAGGACGGCGAACGTGTCGAAGCCGGCCAGCTGCTGGTCGTGCTGGCCAGCAGCCAGCGCGCCCAGGAGCTGATGGCGCGCTCCAGCGAGGCCGCCCAGCAGCTCGCCAACTTCTCCACCTTGCGCGCCGCGTGGATGCAGGCACAGGCCGCGCAGCGCCGCACGTTGACCGAGTCGCAGTTCGAGCTGGAGCGCGTGCGTCGCCTGCACCAGCGCAATCGCGAGCTGGCCGCCACCGGCTTCCTGTCGCCGTCGGCGTTGGAGGACTCGGCCGACAAGCTGTCCATGGCCGAGCGGCTGTTCGCCCAGCAGCAGGCCGATGGCCGCGAGGAGCTGGCCGTGCGAGAGCAGTCCGTGCAGGCCATGCAGCGCGCCGTGGCCGACCTCAACAAGCGGCTGGACGCCATGCGCGCCGCCAGCGAAGGCCTGGCCGTGCGCGCGCCGGTGGCCGGCCGGCTGACCGGCCTCGCGCTGCAGGTGGGCGAGAGCGTGCGCAGCGGCACACGCATCGCGCGCCTGGACAGCCTGGGGCGCTTCAAGCTGGAGCTGCGCCTGGACGAGTTCCATCTCGGCCGCGTGCGCGAGGGCCTGACCGCGACGCTGGCTCACGGTGGCCGTGACCATGCCCTGCACGTCGCCCGCATCGACCCCCAGGTCAAGGACGGCCGCTTCACTGTCGAGCTGGGCTTCGACGCCGATGCGCCGCCGCTGCAGGTCGGCCAGGGCCTGGACGTGCGCCTGACGCTGGGCCAGCCCACCCAGGCCTTGCTGCTGCGCGACGGCGGCTTCTATGCCGACACCGGCGGCGCCTGGGCCTTCGTGATTGACGCCGACGGCCGCCACGCCCGGCGCCGCGAACTCAAGCTCGGCCGTCGCGCCGATGGCGTCATCGAGGTCCTCGGCGGCCTGCAGTCCGGCGAGCAGGTCGTCGTCTCCCCCTACCGCGCCTTTGCTTCGGCCCAAACCCTCCAACTGGATTGACGCATGTTCAAGCTCAAACACCTCACCAAGACCTTCCACACCGGCGACATCGAGACCACGGCCTTGGACCGCATCGACCTCGACATCGAGGCCGGCGAATACCTCGCCATCACCGGCCCCTCGGGCTGTGGCAAGTCCACGCTGCTGGGCATCCTCGGCCTGCTCGACGCGCCGTCGGGCGGCGAATACTGGTTCGATGGCCACAACGTGGCCGGCTGGAGCGAAAAGCAGCTCAACACGCTGCGCCGCGGCCGCATCGGCTTCGTCTTCCAGAGCTTCAACCTCATCGACGACCTCAGCGTGGCCGAGAACATCGCGCTGGCGCTGGAATACGGCGAGCTGCCGGCACGCGCCCGCCGCGAGCGCGTGGCCGAAGTGATGGAGCGCCTCGGCATCGCCCACCGCGCCGGCCACCGGCCCAGCCAGTTGAGCGGCGGCCAGCAGCAGCGCGTCGCGATTGCCCGCGCCATCGCCGCGCGGCCAGCCCTGCTGCTCGCCGACGAGCCCACCGGCAACCTCGACAGCGCCCATGGTGCCGAGGTCATGCGCATCCTGCGCGAGCTCAATGCCGAGGGCACGACGCTGGTCATGGTCACGCACTCGCTGGAGCATGCGGCCCAGGCGTCGCGCACGCTGAGGCTGCTGGATGGGCGGGTGGTGGTGGACGCGGTGGCGGCGTTGGCATAGTCGGGGCATCGCAACCATGCCGCAGGCCCATGCTCACGCGACCCACCCTGATCGCTCTGGCCGCCCTTGCTTGCTCGGGCCCTTCCTGGGCGGAATGCACCAACAGCTGGACGCGTGCGTCCGCTGAGACCATGGCCGTCAGCGACGGCACCGAGTTCCGCATCACCCGCTTCGCCAACATGGAGACCAAGCTGGCTCTCGTGGAAGCAGGGCGGACCGTCGAGGTGCTCTTCACGCGCAGCGGCTATCTGGTCAAGGGCGTCGCCGAGGCCGAGCTGCAGAAGTTCGCGGCGGAGGCGCACTGGCTGATGGTGTTCAGCGAGCCGGCGGCGTCGGTGGTCTGGAAGGCCGTCAAGGTGGCCCCCTGCACGGCCTCGGGCCGCTACGAGATCGACATCGACCCGGGTCCGGATGGCGGCACCCACAGGCCCGAACTCAAACTTCTGCGCGCCAGGGGCCAGGCCGTCGCCGATGGCCAGGGGCTGATCCGCTACTCGATCCGCTTCGACACCGAGCCAGCCCTGCCGCCCGACCGGGCACTGACCTATGTGGGCACGATGTCATTCGTGAAGGCGGGCGACGCCATGCCCGGCGACACCCTCGTGGGCGGCTTCAGTGTGCTTTCCCGGGACCGGCCCCCTTTTGTCGCCGCACCGGGGACGACGCTGTCGCAGCTTCCCGTCGTGGCCAGGCAGTGATCGCCTCCCAATTCGTCTTCCACCTCGCGCTGCAGCGCGACAAGGTCGAATCCTTCGAGCGCTACCCCTTCAACCTGGCCGCAGTGCGCACGCTGGACCGCCTGGAGCTGCACCCCAAGGTCACCTTCTTCGTCGGCGAGAACGGCTCGGGCAAGTCGACGCTGCTGGAGGCCCTGGCCGTGGCCATGGGCTTCAATGCCGAGGGCGGCAGCAAGAACTTCCACTTCGGTACGCGGACTTCGCATTCGGTGCTGCACGAGTTCCTGCGCATGGCCAAGGGCTTCAAGCAGCCGCGCGACGGCTGGTTCCTGCGCGCCGAGAGTTTCTTCAATGTCGCGACCGAGATCGAGAAGCTCGATGAGGCACCCGCCTTCGGCCCGCCCATCATTGATTCCTACGGTGGCCGCTCCCTGCACGAGCAGTCGCACGGCGAGTCCTTCCTGAAGCTGCTCAACGAGCGCTTCGGCGGCCGCAGCCTCTTCATCCTCGACGAGCCGGAGGCGGCCCTGTCGCCGCAGCGCCAGCTCGACGCGCTGGCGCGCCTGCATGAACTGGTGCGCCAGGGCTCGCAATTCGTCATCGCGACGCATTCGCCCATCCTGATGGCCTATCCGGACGCCTGGGTCTACCGTTTCGACGCCGACGGCATCCACCGCGTGGGCTACGAGGACACGGCGCACTTCCGGGTCATGCGTGATTTCATGGCCGATCCGGAGCGCAGCCTGCGTGACTTGTTCGCCGGCTGAGGCCCGCGCGTTACACCCGCGCAGGTGGTGCCGTCAATCGGCGCCTTTAGGATGGCGGTGTATGCACCCCCTAATTCAAGGCCTGCTCGGTCTGCTGATGCTGCTCGGGGCGGGTTTGGCCCGCGCCGACGCCGGCGTGGGCCCGATGGAGGTGCAATTCCGCAGCGTGACGGTGCCGCAGAACTCGGTGCCGGCCATCGCCCAGGACCGCGCCGGCTTCATGTGGATCGCGACGAACAAAGGCGTGACCCGCTACGACGGCTACCGCTTGCGGCCCATCGAGCAGGCCGGCGACACGACGGCCAAGCGCAGTCTGGGCTGGGTGAGGGCGATGGCCCCGGCGGCCGACGGGCGCATGTGGATAGGCACGGAGTTCCAGGGCCTGGTGGCCTATGACCCCGAGCAGGACCGCGTCGAAAGCCATGGCAGCGCCCAGGGCGGCACGGGCCCGCAGGCGTCCATCCGGGCGCTGGCGGCGGCGCGCGACGGCAGCATCTGGGTCGGCACCCTGGGCCAGGGCCTGTTCCGCTACCTGCCGGCCGCCAAGCGCTTCGAGGCCCATGAGCTGCGCTGGCGCGGCCAGGCCGAGAAGCGGGTACTCGCGCTGCAGGTGGGTGCCAATGGCGTCGTCTGGGCGGGCCACTGGCGCGGCCTGGCGCGCTTCGTCAACGGCGCCTGGGAAAACCTCGCCCTGCCCGGCCTGGACGCCGGCATGCCCGTGCAGGCCCTGGCCGAGGACCGCGGCGGGCGCATCTGGCTGGGCACGCAGGACGGGCATCTTGGCGTCGTCGAGCAGGGCCAGGTGCGCTGGGTGCAGGCGCTGGGCATGCCCATCAACGCCCTCGCCGAGGCGCCCGACGGGCGGCTCTGGGTGGGCGGCAAGGTCGGGCTGTTCTGGGTCAACCCGGCCAGCGGTGATATCGAGGCGCGCCTGCGCCAGGACGCACGCCGCGTCATGGGCCTGGCCGGCAACGACGTCAGCGGCCTGCTGCGCGACCGCAGCGGCGCGATGTGGGTCAGCGGCTACGGCCTGGGCGTGCAGCGCCATCTTTCCCACCCCGCGCTGGCCGTGCGCGGCCCCGACGTCGACCTGAACAGCCCGCTGGCCGAAGCCGACGTGCGGGCCGTGCTGGCGCTGAAGAACGGCGAGGTGCTGGCGCCGACGCAGGCCGGCCACATCGCCCGCCTGGACGGTCGCCCGGGCCGCGACCTGGCCACCTTGGGCGAATGGCCGCGAGAGCGGCGCAGCGTCGTCGAGATCATGGCCGAGGCGCTTGACGGCAGCCTCTGGATGGCGGCGGCCGGCCGCCTGGAACACCGCGCCGCCGACGGCCGCCTGCTGCGCGATTGGGCGCTGGACGGTGGCCGTGCCCAGCAGCTGCTGCTGCGGCCGGACGGCAGCGTCTGGCTGGGCATGCAGGAGGGCCTGTACCGCCTGGCGGGCGAGGCCGCCGCGGCACCGGAGCGCGTGCACCCGCTGGGCGGGCCGCTGCACGGCGGTGTCTATGTGCTGAGCGCCGCGCCGGACGGGCGTCTCTGGGTGGGCGGCCAACAAGGCCTGTTCCGCGAGAAGCAAGTCGGCGACGCCAGCCTCGAAGTCGTGCCGCAGGCGCCCGGCGAGGCGCTGGCCAGCCCCATCGTCATGGCGCTGCTGTGGGGGCGCGACGGCCGGCTGTGGGTGGACACGCCGGTCAGCGGCCTGCACCGCCTCAAGGGCTGGGACGGCGAGGGCCGCGCGCGCTTCGAGCGCATCAGCGAGCGCCACGGCGTGGAAGGCGTGTTCGGCGGCAATCTGCACGAGGACGAGCAGGGCCGCATCTGGAGCCAGCTCTATGTCTACGACCCGGCGGCCGACCGGCTGGACAGCTTTGGCAGCGCCGAGGGCGCCAACTTCGGCAGCTTCTGGTTTTTTGCCAGCACCGAGCTGCCGGGCGGCGGCCTGCTGTTCGGCGGCAGCCGCGGCCTGCTGCGCGTGCTGCCCGAGGCCTACCGCGCGCAGCGCACCAGCCCGCCGCTGGTCATCAGCGGCGTGCGCGTCAATGGCCAGCCCTGGGAGCTGCCGCACGGCGCCCAGGGCCTGACGCTGCCGCCGGCCAAGCGCACGCTGTCCGTCGAGTTCGCCGCCCTGGACTATGCCGACCCGACGCGGCTGCGTTATGAATACCGGCTGGACGGCCTGGACAGCGACTGGACCCGCGTCGACGCCAGCGGCCGCAACCCCAGCTTCGGCCCGCTCAGGCCCGGCCAATATGTGCTGCAGGTGCGCGCCACCGCCCACCACAGCCTGTGGGGCACCGAGCAGCTGCAGCTGCCCATCACGCTGGAGCCGGCCTGGTGGGAGACCGACGCGGCGCGCATCGCCGGCGTGCTGGCGGCGCTGGCGGCCATCTGGGCCTGGATGCGCTGGCGCACGCGCTCGCTGCGCCTGCGCGAGACCGAGCTCAAGGCGCTGGTGGACGAACGCACCGCCGAGCTGCGCGAGCTCAGCCTGACCGACGCCCTGACCGGCCTGCGCAACCGCCGCTACCTGGAACTGCGCCTGGACGACGACCTGCGCCTGTGCCTGCGCCGCTTCGAGACACCCGATGGCGGGCCCGGGGCCGCCGTCGGCGCCAAGGCCGACCTGCTGCTGATGCTGCTCGACCTGGACCATTTCAAGCGCATCAACGACGTGCACGGCCATGCGGCCGGCGACGCGGTGCTGGTGCAACTGGCCGAGCGGCTGCGCGCCGTCTTCCGCGAAACCGACTCCCTGGTGCGCTGGGGCGGCGAGGAGATCCTGGCCCTGGCCCGCGAGACGGAGAGGCGCGACGCCGCCGAGCTGGCCGCGCGCGTCTGTGCCGCCGTGCGCGAGCAGCCCTTCGAGATCGCGCCGGGCGAGACCGTGCACGTGACCGTGTCCATCGGCTTCTGCGCCTTCCCGCTGGACCCGCGCCACCCGCGGCTGTGGGACTGGCGCGCCTGCCTGGCCCTGGCCGATTCGGCGCTGTATGCCGCCAAGGCCCAGGGCCGCGACGGCTATGTGGGCGCCATTCGCGCCAACGGCCTGTCGCCGCGCGAGGCGCCCGACAGCCTGCCGGCCTGGCGGGCCGAGAAGCGGCTGGTCGTCGCGCGCAGCAACGCCGTGGACGACGCCCTGACGACCTGAACTTGCGGTGAAACTCAGGGCATGAAGAAGCCGCACGCCGTCCTGACCGCTCTCGCCCTGCTGCTCGCCACTTCCTCGGCCATGGCCGCCGGCCTCGATGCGCAAGAGCAGCAGATCGTTGCCAACGTGAAGCGGCTGACGCCCGACGCGCTCAAGCTGCTGGAACGCAGCGTGCTCGTCAACAGCGGCACGCTGAACCCTGCCGGCGTGCGCGAGGTCGGCGCCCTCTACGGCAAGGAGTTCGACGCGCTGGGCTTCAAGACGCGCTGGGTCGACATGCCGGCCGCGATGAAGCGCGCCGGCCATCTGGTGGCCGAGCGCAGCGGCGACAAGGGCAAGCGCGTGCTGCTGATCGGCCACCTGGACACTGTCTTCGAGAAGGACAGCGCCGTGCCGCCTTGGGCAGCCGACGGCAGGCGTGTGCGCGGCCAGGGCGTGTCCGACATGAAGGGCGGCGACGTCATCATCCTGCTGGCGCTGCGGGCGCTGAACGAGGCCGGCGCGCTGCAGGGGCGCACGGTGCGCGCCGTCTTCACCGGCGACGAGGAGCGCGCTGGCAGCCCGATCGAAGTGGCGCGCGCCGCGCTGATCGACGCGGCAAAGCAGAGCGACGTGGCCCTGGCCTTCGAAGGTTCGGCCAAGGACGAGCAAGGCCGCGACACCGCCACCATCGGCCGTCGCGCCTCCGGGACCTGGCATCTGAATGTCACGGCCCGCACCGGCCACTCGGCCGGCGTCTTTGGCCGTGACGGCTATGGCGCGCTGTACGAGGCCGCCCGCGTGTTGAACGCCTTCCGCGAGCAGCTCATCGAGCCCGACCTGACCTTCAATGCCGCGACGCTGGTCGCCGGCACCAGCGCCAAATGGGATGACGGCGAGAGCCAGGGCCAGGCCTTCGGCAAGACCAATGTCATCCCGCGCGATGCCCAGGTGCGCGGCGACCTGCGCTATCTGACCGAAGCGCAGGGCGCCAGGGCCCGCGAGCGCATGCAGGCCATCGTCGAGCAGGCCCTGCCCGGCACGCGCTCCAAGCTCAGCTTCCACGAAACCTACCCGCCGATGGCGCCCACGCCCGGCAACCTCAAGCTGCTGGAGGCTTATTCGCTCGCCAGCGCCGACGCCGGCCTGAATGCCATCGTGGCCTTCCCGCCCGGCCAGCGCGGCGCGGGTGATGTGCAATTCGTCGCGCCGCTGGTGGACAGCCTGGACGGCCTGGGCGCCGCGGGCGGCGGTGCGCACACGCCGGACGAATGGCTGGAGATCGCGTCCATCGAACGCGGCGCCATCCGTGCGGCCTTGCTGATCTATCGCCTGACGCGCTAGCCGCGGCCATGGGCGGCCGTGAGGCGCCGAGTACGGGCTGATCCTCTGATGGCCAGCGCATGGCGGTGACACACTCGCCCCCCAATTGAACGGAGGGAGGCAGGCGTGTCGGACATCCCGGAAACGAATCCGAACGGGCCGTTCAGGCTGACCCGCCGCGGCGTCATCGGCAGCGGTGCGGCGGCCGTGACGCTGCTGGTGCACGAACTCGCCCTGGCCAAGCCGCTCGTGGCCAAGCTGGCCGGCGCCAAGCCGCCGCGGCCTGAAACCCCCGTGCAGCCCCATGCGCCAGCGGGGGCGCCCGACTGGTCGGGCGGGCCGGGCAAGGCGCGCTTTCGCATCGATGGCCTGGCCAAGGTCACGGGCGAGAAGATCTACGCCCGCGACTTTCGCGCCGCCGACATGCCCGGCTGGCCCACGAGCAGCCCCGAGCGCATGGCCATGATCCTGCGCGCGACGCAGCCGGGCCTGCTCTTCGCCGGCCTCGACCTCGGCGGCCTCAGGGGCGTGGATGCGGCGCCGCTGCTGACGATCACGCAGACCGCCCTCGCCGACTACCCCTGGCCGCAGCGCGACCTGGCCTCGCTGAACCTGCAACTGCCTTTCTCCAGCGCGGGCAATGACGGCGTCTATCAGCTGCTCGTGCCGGTGGGCAGCGCGCCGCAGTTCTACGGCCAGCCGGTGGCCATCCTCGTCTTTGCCGACAGCAACGCCTACCGCCGCGCCAAGCGGGTGCTGCAGTTCCAGCCCGGCGTCGTGAAGACGGCCGCCCTGCCGCCGCCCCCGCCGTCGCCACCCGTCATTCCCTATCTGAAGGCCTATTCGCCGGTCAACTACCTGACGCGTTATGACGCGCCGGGCGCCGAACCCTTCTCGCAGGTGCAGGTGGGCTATGCCTCCGACCCGTTTGCGCCCGACAGCGCCAGCCAGCCCTACAACAGCAAGGCCAAGGCGCTGCGCGAGCGCATCGACGCCACGCTGCAGGCGCCCCGCCCCACCGTGCTGCAGCTCGGCGGCAGCTACACGACGCAGGTGCTCGACCCGATGTTCATGGAGCCCGAAGCGGGCCTCGCCTGGCTGGACAGCGAAGGCACGGGCACGCTCAACCTCGTGCTCGGCACCCAGGCCACCAACGGCGACTCCCTTGACAGCCTGGCGCTGTTCAGCAAGAACTGCCCCATCAAGGTGGCGACCGTGGTGCTGAACTCCTGCTACCCCGGCGGCGGCTTCGGCGGGCGCGACGTGTCCACCTTCCCGCCGCTGCTGGCCGTCACGGCCGCCCTGGCCGATGGCCCGGTGCGCATTGCCCAGGACCGCTACGAGCAGTTCCAGGGCGGCCTCAAGCAGCTGGCCAGCAAGATCACGCAGCGCATCGCCGTGGACGCCAGGACCGGCAAATTCCTGGCCTTCGGCAGCCAGCAGGTGCTGCCCTCGGGCGGGCAGAACAACTACAGCCAGTTCGTCGCCATGCTGGCCGCCTACTGCGGGCTCAGCGGCTATGACATCAAGCAGGCCTATGTGGACGCCATCGCCCAACCCAGCACCGGCGTCGTCGCCGGCTCGATGCGCGGTTTCGGCGGGCCGCAGGCCAGCTTTGCCGTCGAGACGCTGGTGGACGAAGTTGCCGTGGCGCTCAGGCGCGACCCCATCGCGCTGCGCGAGCTCAACGCGCTGCGCGAGGGCGACCGCACCATCACCGGCGCACCGCTGACGCAGGCGATGACGCTGCGTGAGATCTGCCGCCGCTCGCGCGAGCACGCGCTGTGGCGCGACCGCGAGGCCGTGAAGGCGCGCAAGGCCCGTGAGGGCATCCGCTACGGCGTCGGCTTTGCGCTGGCCAACCAGGCCTATGGCACGGGCAAGGATGGCGTCATGGCCGAGGTCGCCATCGACGCCGCCGGCCGCCTCAACGTGCGCACCAATTGCGTCGACATGGGCAATGGCTCGGCGACGACGCTGGCCCTCTCCACGGCCGGCTGGCTGGGCCACAACGCCCACGACATCGTCATGGGCGACGTCGCCAGCTTCAACGCGCTGGACGTCAGCACCTACCCCGGCGGCGACTGGAGCAAGCCCAACTGGACGGCGGGCTTTGCGATGTCCAGCAGCGCCTGCCTGACGGCCTTCCACCAGGTCCACGTGACAGAGCAGGCCAGCCAGGTGCTCTTCCAGGCCGGCCTGCTGCCGGCCGCGGCCGCGCTCTGGGGCGTGCCGCTGGCGCGGCTGCAGGGCAAGACGGCTTGGGTCGCGGGTCATCTCACCGCACCGGGCCTGGAGCGGCTGCCTTTGGCCGCGCTGGCCGCCAAGGTCTACGCGAAGGGCTGGCCGGCGGCGGCCATGGTGCATGGCCTCTACGAAGGTTCCTGGGTGGCCGGCACCTACGCCTTGTCGCCCGAGCAGTCCCTGCAGCTGCCCATCGACGGCCTGTCGCTGCGCGCTGCCAATGAGTTGAGCTGGACCGCCGTGATGCGCCAGAACGTCGTGCCGCCCAATCCCCAGGCCGCCCTCTACGGCCGCAGCCTGTACGCGCCGTCGGGCGTGCTGGTCGCTGTCGAGATCGGGCCGAAGAACCATGCGCCGCGCGTTGTCGACGTGCAGCTGCTGGTGGACGCCGGCAAGGTGCTACAGCCCGACCTGCTGATGGGCCAGGCCCAGGGCGGCATCGCGATGGGCATAGGCTACGCGCTGCTGGAAGACCTGCCGCTCGAAGCCGGCGGTGCGGGCGACGGGCGCTGGAACCTCGACCGCTATCACGTCGCGCTGAGTGCCGACCTGCCGCTGGCGCGCATGCGCATCACGCCGCTGCCCACCACCGAGACCACGGCCAAGGGCATTGCCGAAGCCGTGCTCTGCCCCATTGCGCCGGCCATCGGCAATGCCATCGCCCACGCGACCGGCAAGCGCTTTCGCTGCCTGCCGATCACTGCCGCCGACATCGAAAGGGCCCTGGCATGAGTGACCATCTCGTCCCCGTCCAGTTCCACGTCAACGGCCGGCCCATCCGGACCGAGGTGCCGACCGACCTGCCCCTGGTCGACTTCCTGCGCGAGGAGCTGGGCCTGTCCGGCACGCGGTTGTGCTGCGGCATCGGCGTCTGCAAGGCCTGCACGGTCGCGGCGCGCCGCCAGCCGGACAGCCAGGCCCAGCCCATGCTCGCCTGCTCCACACCGGTGGCCCTGCTGCAGGGCCAGTCCATCACGACGGTGGAGGGCACCGGCAGCATGGCCAAGCCCAGCGCCGTGCAACAGGCCTTCCTCGACCACTTCGCCTTCCAGTGCGGCTACTGCACGCCGGGTTTCGTCATGGCGACCGAGATGCTGCTCGGCCGCCTGCGCGTGCAGCCCGTCAAGCGCGAGCAGCTCGACGCGGCCATCGAGGACGCCGTCGGCCAGCACATCTGCCGCTGTACCGGCTACGCCCGCTACCACCAGGCCATCCGCGCTCTGGTGCTGGCGGAGAAAGGCCTGGTGAGCGCATGAGAGCCTTGCTGTTGTTGCTGCTGGCCGGCCTCATTCCGACGATGAGCCAGGCCGAGACGCTGTTCGAATACGGCCGCCAGTGCGCTGAGCAGGTCAGCGAGATCCCCGCCTTCAGCTGCATGGCCGGCGAGGAGATCCCCATCACCATCGACGGCCAGCGCGTGCCGGCCGACACCGCGCCGCCGCGCTGCGACCGGCCTTCCCTGCTGCCGCAGGCCGATGCACAAAGCCAGTGCGTGCCGGGCAGCCGCGCGCTGGTGCTGCGCGACGACAAGGCGGCGCAGGTCAGCGCCATCTGCCGCAAGCAGCTCGCACGGCCGGCGGGCAGCCCGCTGTTCGACGAGATCAACGTCATCTCGCACAGCCTGAAGAACGGCAAGACCTGCTGGTTCACTGCCAAGGCCAAGTCGCCCCTGACCCCTGGCAGCGGCATCGACGGCCGCTGGGTGCCCTCGCCCAGCACGCTGACGCGCAAGCCCCAGCCGCCCAGCCCGGAAGGCACGGCGGCGTTGCCGGCCGACAAGGTCTGGCTCACGCCCGCGAAGGTCGCCAACAGCCAGCCCGCCTGCGTGAACTGCCATGACAGCGGGCCCTTCATGTACTCGCCCTATATCGCGCAAACGACTCAACTGCCCGGCGATCCCTTCGGCTTCTACGAGCCCAAGGCCATTGGCGAGGACTTCAAGAAGGCCTGGGCCAGGCTCAACGCCTTCGGCATCACGACGCGCGGCAACACCTGCACCGCCTGCCACCGCATGGGCAATATGAATTCCTGCAAGGTCGCGATGAAGCAGTCCACCGGCAATGCGGAGCAGGAAGGCGGCGATGCCTGGTCCCGGAAGTTCCCGCAGTCGCACTGGATGAGCCCCGGCAATCTGCACAGCGAAGCGCAGTGGAACGAGCAGTTCAGCGAGAGCCTGAAGAAGCTGGCGGCGTGTTGCGAGAACCCGCAGGGGGCGGGGTGCAGGGTGGTGGAGTACGGGCCGAAGGCGGCCAAGCGCTGACGGCTGGAGGATGCCGCACAGGCTGGCGCGCTGGGCGTGCGCAACAGGCGGGACCGCGCGGCATTGCGCAGTCCTTGACGCATCGCAATATCCTTGCACAGACGGCTGGCTAGCATCGAACGAGTTCATTGACAGCGCCCTCATGAGTCAAGTCTTGCAGCCGTCTTCGTCCTCTTCTTCCGGTTCCTCGTCGTCTCGCCCCAGTGCGGTGCCGATCATTGATCGCGACGCACGGATGCCTGCGCGCAAGGAAATACGTTCCTGGCTGATCCCTGTCTCTCAGCCTCAGACCGTGCGTGCCGTGGGACTGTTGCTCCTGGACTGGATGCTGTTCGTCGCCGCCATGGCGGGCGTGGTGCTGCTGCCGGCGTGGTGGATGAAGCTGCCGGTGGCTTTGGCGGCTGGCTTCGTGATCGGGCGCCTGTTCATCATCGGCCACGACGCCTGCCACCAGAGCTATACGCCACACCGCCGGCTCAACCGCTGGCTGGGGCGCATCGCCTTCCTGCCGTCGCTCACGCCATACAGCCTGTGGGAGGTGGGGCACAACGTGATGCATCACGGCTTCACGAATCTCAAGGGCAAGGATTTCGTGTGGCAGCCGCTCACCCCTGCGCAGTACGCTGCCCTGCCGCCAGCCAGGCGCCTGCTGGAGCGCGTGTACCGCAGCGGCTGGGCGCCCGGCCTGTACTACTTCATCGAGATGTGGTGGCTGCGCATGCTGTTTCCCAGCAAGCGCTACATGCCGGCACGCCGCGCCCTGTTTGTGGCCGATGGCCTGCTCGCCGTTGCGGCGGGCGCCGTGTGGATCGCCTTGCTGGTCTGGGCGGCGCGGGCCACCGGCCAGTCGGTCTGGGCGATGGTCGCGCTGGGCTTTGCCGTGCCGTTCGTGTTCTGGAATGCCATGATCGGCTTCGTGATCTACGTGCATCACACCCACACGGAAGTGCGGTGGCACGAAGACAAGGCGCGCTGGTCGGCCAGTGACCCTTTCGTGTCCACCACCGTGCATCTGACGTTTCCGCTGAAGATCGGCGGTCTGCTGCACCACATCATGGAACACACCGCCCATCACGTGGACATGAGCATCCCGCTGTACAAGCTCAAGCAGGCGCAATCCATTCTTGAAGCCGCGCTGCCGGGGCGCATCATCGTGCAGCGGTTCTCATGGCGCTGGTACGTGCAGACAGCCAAGCGCTGCAAGCTGTACGACCTTGCTGCCGAGCGCTGGACTGACTTCAGCGGTCGGGTGTCAGAGCCCACCACATGGGGCCGCGTGCACGGCTGAGCCGATGGCAGGACACGCGGACAAGATCGGCCTGCGTGGCCACTCGCTGCTCAACCCCGCACAAACCGCATCAGTCGACCCCGGTATTCCGGGCTCCCCGCCTCGGCCATCAGCGGCGTCTCACTGAACTCGAACCCCAGCGCCACCATGCGCTTGCCGAACGCCGCGCGGTTGCCGCGGTTGGGGTCGACGATGAGCAGCTCGCAGCGCGGCAGCGCATGCTTTTCGATGAAGGCCGCCAACGCGCCGCCGTCGTCGCGCTCATAGAGCACGTCGCTGCCGATGATGAGGTCGAAGCGCCCTTGCACGCGTGGCGCGCCACCGTCTGCGATCACGGCGTCTTCGCTCCAGTCGCCATGGCAGTAGCGCATCGGCGCAAGCTCGTTCAGGCGCAAGTTCTCCAGCAGGAAGGCACCGGCCAGCGGGTGAATGTCGCTGGCCGTCACCTCAGCGCCGCGGCGGTGGCAGACCAGGCTCGCCAGGGCCAGGCCGCAGCCGATCTCGAGGATGCGCTCGCCGTCGGTCAGGGGCCGGATCGCCATCGTGGCGGCCAGGTGCAGCCCTGAGGGCCAGACCTGGCCGAACAACGGCCATTGCGCGGGCGAGATGCCCAGGGCCTCGGCCGCACCGGCGGAGTCGGCGAACTGGTCGTTGTCCAGCAGCGAGCGGACCTGCAGATCCGTTGCGCCATTGATGGCGAGTGTCTGGACTTTGATTTCATAGCCGGGCATGAGAGCCCCAGGTGACCTGCGTGTTCGAGCGCAATGCGACACGGGGAGGTCAGCGCCACTGTTTATTCACAGCGGCCGGGCGACAGGCCGGCGGGGCAAGACGGATGCGGCTGCGCAGCGCGCAGCCTTGGCGCCAGTGTAGGCCGCTCAGTTCATCAGGCTGTACGGCCCGCCGCGCTCCAGGGCCTTCTTGTAGGCCGGCCGCGCGTGGATGCGGGCCAGGAAGTCCTTCAGCTTGGGGTAGCTGTCCATCGTGCCCCGCGCCGCCGCGGCTTCGACCGGGAAGCTCATCTGCACATCCGCCGCCGAGAACTCGGCGCCGGCAAACCAAGGCCGCGAAGCCAGCTCGGCTTCGAGGAACTTCAGTTGCGCATCGATATTGGGTTGCACGAAGCTGCCCAGCACCTTGTCGGCAATGCCCTTGGCAATGGGCTTGACGAAGAAGGGCATGGGGGCGCGCTTGATCTTGTTGAAGACCAGCTTCATGACCAGCGGCGGCATGGCCGAGCCTTCGGCGAAGTGCATGAAGTAGCGGTAGTGCAGCAGGTCCTGCTCACCTGTGGGCTTGAGGCGGCCCTGGCCGTGGCGGTCCACCAGGTATTCGAGGATGGCGCCGCTCTCGGCCACCGTCAGGCCGCCCTCGGTGATGACGGGGCTCTTGCCCAGCGGGTGTACCTGGCGCAGCTCGGGCGGTGCCAGCGAGGTCTTGGCGTCGCGCTGGTAGTGCTTGATCTCGTAGGGCAGGCCCAGTTCTTCGAGCAGCCACAGCACGCGCTGCGAGCGGGAGTTGTTGAGGTGGTGGACGGTGATCATGCGTTGCAGTGTAGGCAGCGCTAGCGCGGCACTTCAGCGGCGAGGTCTCGCAGCCTCTGCAGCTGCCAGTCGAACTCAGGCTGGAAGGACTCGCGCTGCTGCACGGCGCCATGGCCGCCCTCGCCGTAGACGCTGGCATAGGCCGCGTACTCGGCCGCGCGCAGCGCCCGGCCGGCCAGCGCGTTGGCGACGGCGTAGGAGGCCGACACCGCGGCATGGCCCACGCCGTCCAGCGAGCGCGAGCCGGGGTGGTGGTTGGCCAGCCGCGCTGCATCGGCGGCCGCCGCCTCCAGCTCTGCCTGCGTGGCGCGGCCGTCCACAAAGCGCCCCAGCACGTCGAGGCAGGCGATGACGTCGGCGTCCTCCAGCAGATGCCGCACCCGCTGCACGCAGGCGAGGCCGAAGCGCAGCCGCAGGCCTTCCTGCGCCGCTGCGTCCAGCGACAGTTCACGGGTCAGGTGGTCGAGGGCGTCGTGCATGCCCGCAGAGTTTAGGCAGGCGGGATTGCGCCGTGTCGATGCATCCGGCTACGCTGCGCTTGCTGCCTCAGGAGGCTTGAATGGCTCAATGGCCCACCTTGGAAATCGCCAAGCTCATCGTCGGCGTGCTGACGCCACTGTCGGTGGCCCTGCTGGGCTGGCTGTTCAGCCGCCAGCTCAAGCGCCTGGACCTCAGCAACTGGACCAACCAGAAGCTCATCGAGAAGCGGCTGGCCATCTATGACGAGATCGCGCCGCGCCTGAACAAGCTGCTGTGCTTCTTCACCTGGGTGGGCTACTGGAAGACGGTCTCGCCCGCCGAAGCCATCCAGGCCAAGCGCGAGCTGGACCGCACCCTCAACATCTACCGGCATGTCTTCGAGGCCGAGGTCTACAAGGCCTACCAGGCCTTCATCGAGGCGCTGTTCGAGACCTACACCGGTGCGGGCCATGACGCGCGCCTGCGCGCCTTGATCTGGGGCCCCGATGGCGACCGCCGCAGCGATTGCGGCTACACCTGGGACGAGGCGTGGACGGCGAGCTTCTCCGAGCCCGGCAGCGCGGCCGGCAAGCCCGAGGTGCGCGCCAGGTACAAGGCCTTGATGGCCGCCCTGACGCGTTCACTGGGCGTGGCCACGCCGGACCCTGCCACGCCCTGAGCGTGTCAGGCCTGGGCCGGCACCTCGTCCGGCGCCAGCAGCCTGCCGAACACCAGCTTGACCACCAGCAGTCCCACGCCGGCGGCGGCCACCAGCACCGCATGCAGGCCCCAGAACTGCGAACCCGGCATGACCTCCAGCAAACCGGCCAGCCAGCCGACGAAGGTGTTGCCGAAGAAGAGGTGCAGGTAGTAGACGCCGATCATGACGCCCTGCAGGCCGCGCGGCGCGGCACGCGAATACAGGGCCAGGCCCACCGGCATGATGTTGGCGAAGCCGATGTCGTTGACCAGCGTGTAGGCAAAGGTCCACAGGATGCTGATCTTGCCGCCGCCGGCCTCCAGCGCAAACGCCGGGATCAGCAGCAGCGCCGGTGCACCGGCCGCCACGAAGGAGCCCAGCGCCATCTTGGTGACTTCATCGGGCTCGGTGCGGCGCGTGGCCCACCAACGCCAGAAGGCCAGCGAGCCCAGCATCGTGATGGTGCTGACCAGGGCGTCCACGGCCTGCAGCCAGGTCACCGGCACCTCGAAGCTGCCCACCATCATGTCCATATGCTGCTGCGACCACAGCGGATAGGCGTTGTTGAACTGCTGGTTGCCGACGATGGACAGCATCAGCACCGGCAGGATGCCGATGAGCAGCGCAACCTGCATCGCGCCGCGGCGGCCCAGTGGCGGGCGGGCCGCGGCCTTGCCGGCTTCGCGCTGGGGTTCCGGCGGCAGCCAGCGGCGGCCGGCCAGGTAGACGAACAGGCCGATCAGCATGCCCACGCCGGCCGAGCCGAAGCCCCAGTGCCAGCCGACCTTCTCGCCCAGCGTGCCGCAGACGATGGGCGCGGCGATGACGGCGATCTGCACGGCCAGCATGAAGATCTGGAAGGCACTCGCCCGGCGCTTGTCTCCCGGCGCGTAGAGGTCGCCCACCTGGGCCGCGATATTGCCCTTGAAGCAACCCACGCCGAGCAGCAGGCAGCCCAGGGCCGGCAGCAGCGCCGTCTCGAAGGCCATCAGGAAGTGGCCGGTGGCCATCAGCAATGCGCCGATGACGACGGTGCGCGTGCGGCCCAGCACGCGGTCGGCCAGCAGGCCGCCGAAGATGGGCGTCAGATAAACCAGGCCCACGTAGAGGCCGAACACCGCGGACGCCAGCTGCTGCGGCGAGCGCGGGCCGGTGACGTTCTCGATGGCATGGCGCAGCGCGTCCATGCCGGCCACGTTGCCGATGTGGGTCGGCAGGAAAAGGTAGTTGCTCAGGTAGAGCACCAGCAGGGCCTGCATGCCGTAGTAGCTGAAGCGCTCCCACAGCTCGCAGAAGGACAGCCAGCCCAGGCCGGCGGGGTGGCCCAGGAAGGATCGGTCGTGGCGGGCGCGTGCGTCGCTTGTGGCGTCGCTGCCCGCGGTCAGGGTGGCGGAGGTCAAGGGGGTGTCCCGTCGAGATGCGAAGAAGAAAACCGCGACTGTCCGTCCCGGGTGACTGTCTGGCAATGGGAATGCCCCGGGCATGACGGGCGTCATGGGCCGGCCCGTCGTTTTCCTTGCTTACGATGCGGCGCATTCATCAAGGGAGAGGCGGCGGCATGGAAAGCTTTGTCACCGAGGAACGCTTCGAGCGCAGCCTGGCGCGGGCGGCTTGGAAAACGCCCCGGCAACTGGCCTCGCTGCGGTCCTGGCGGATTCGGCCGACCGATGAAAAGGCGCTGAAGTTCTTCTTCCACACCCACACGCAGGCCAAGGCCGATTCGTTGGCGGCCGTGCTGAAGGCGCGTGGCCATGACCCGCAGGTGCGCAAGACGGGCGCCTTCGTGGACTGGACCGCCACCTGGCTGGCGGTGGCGTCATGGGTGGTCACCGGCCTCACCCCGCCGTTGCTGATGACGGAAGACGCCCTGCTCGCCTGGACGAAGGAGATGTGCCAGCTCGGCCTGCAGCATGACTGCGAATTCGAGGGATGGTTCGGCGAGACGCCGGACTTTCTGGAAAAGAGCGACGACCACTGGCTGCAAGGGCGCCCCGACGGCACGCTGGATCTGGACATCTATCGCTGGAGCGCCGCCTCGGAGGCCGCGCTGGCGGAGAACGACGTCTACTGGGTCAGCCCCGGTGCCGGCCTGGGTTCGCTGGGGGTGCTGCAACCCTATGCCCACAAGATCCGCGGCCTCAGGAGCCCGTCGGAAGAGCTGAGCCTGGAGGACATCGACCTGCTGCCGGGCCTGGAGCAGATCCATCTGCACAAGGCGCCACCAGCCCATGGCGACTACCGCAAGCTGCCGCGTTTGCGCAACTTCCGCTGCCTGGACGCCGAGAAGCTCAACCCCCAATGGCTGAACAACCCCGCCTTGCGCCGCGTGGAGCTCAGGCGCCCGCGCAAGCTCAAGACGCTGAACGCCCTCGACGGCTGGCAAGGTCTGGAATCCCTCATCCTTTCCGGGGCGCCCTTGACCTCGCTGGAAGGCCTGGCGCCTTTCCAGGCGCTGCGCGAGTTGCGACTGGCGCACTGCCTGAGCCTCACGGACCTCGGCGCGCTGGCCCAGGCCCCAAGCATCGAGATGCTGGAGATTTGCAAGACCCCCAAGGTGCAGAACTTCGAGCCCATCGCAGGGCTGAACCGGCTGCGCTGGACCTTCATCTACAGCCGTGGCGGGACGCTGGCCAGCTACGAGACCTTCAAGCACTGGGCGGAACTGCAGAGCGCCAGCGTGCTGTTGCCGGCGGGCCATGTCGACTTCGAAACGCTCGCGCAGCACCCCACGGTGGCGGAGTTGGTGCTGTACACCCAGCCAGGATTCCAGCTGCCCGGCGAGGATGAGTTGCGCCGCGCGCTGCAGACGCAGGGCAGGCGAGTGCGTAGCGTCTTCCTGCGGCCGAAGGACGAGTGCCCCTCCATCCACGTCACCTTCGAATCGCCCTACTGGCGCTCGCCCGCTGCGCATGAAGGGCATGCGCGCATGTTCGTGGAGTAGCCCGCATGAACACCCCTCCCCGTGTCCTCGTCACCGGCGGCAGCGGCTTCATCGCCGGCGTGCTGATCCGCCAGCTGCTGGCGGCCGGCTGGCAGGTGAACACCACCGTGCGCGACCTGAAGCGCGAAGCGGCCCTGCGCCAGCTGCTGGGCGTGGGCGCCAGCGAGCAGCTGCGCTGCTTTGCCGCCGACCTGATGCTTGACGCCGGCTGGGCCGAGGCGGCCGCCGGCTGCAGCCACATGGCCCATCTCGCCTCACCGCTGCCGGTGGGCGTGCCACGCGACGCCAACGAACTGATCGTTCCCGCCCGCGACGGCGCGCTGCGCGCCCTGAAGGCCGCGCGCGACGCCGGCGTGCAGCGCGTCGTCATGACCTCGTCGGTGGCCGCCATCTCCTATGGCCACGGCCCGGGCGAGCACCATTTCAACGAGGACGACTGGACGCGGCTGCAGACGCCCGGCATCCCGCCCTACATCCAGTCCAAGACCATCGCCGAACGCGCCGCGCGCGACTGGGTGGCGCGCGAGGGCGGCGGGCTGGAGTTCTGCACGGTCAACCCGTCGGTCGTGCTGGGTCCGGTGGCCAGCGCCGACTATTCGGCCAGCGTCGTCATCGTGCAAAGCCTGCTGCGCGGCAAGGTGCCGGCCCTGCCCCATATCGGCTTTGGCATCGTCGACGTGCGCGACGTGGCCGAGTTGCACTGGCGCGCGCTCACCGCGCCCGGCATGGCCGGCGAGCGCTTCATCGCCTGCGGCGGCTTCCTGTGGCTGCGCGAGATCGCGGCTATCCTGCGCGCCGAGCTGGGCGAGCAGGCGCGCAAGGTTCCGACCCTGCAGATGCCCGACTGGGTGGTGCGCCTGCTGGCCAAGGTCAGCCCGACGGTGCGCGCCGCGGCCAGCGAGCTGGGCACCGCGCGGCACCAGGATTCAAGCCATGCGCGGGAAGTGCTGGATTGGGTGCCGCGCCCGCCACGCGAGGCCATCGTGCAGACGGCCCGCGACCTGATCGCGCTGGGTGTCGTCTAGCGGCGCGTGTCGGCAGCCAAGCCAAGCTCGGCCCGCATCGCTTCGCCGACATCGCAATATGCGGCCTTGGCCTTCTGGGCCCGATCGAACTCGAAATACAGCACCGGCCGGCCGATTTCGCCCCCCTCGTTGGCGCGCAGCCGGAAGAAGCGGAAAGTGACTTTGGCCGGCGCGGCAAAACTCTCGCCAAGCTCGCGCTCCGCCAGCACCAGCGCCGCGTCCCGGCCGCGCGCGGCGCGCAGCAGCCGGAAGTCGTGCAGCAGGCAGTCCGCGCCACCCGAGGCGCGCAGCTCCAGGTGCTCGCCCGTCGCATCGAACAGCGGCACGATCTGCCACTGCGGCGCTTGGTCGGCCATCGTGGGCAGCTTGGCGTAAAGCGTCAACACGTCGAAGCCGTGGGCATTGAAGTTCTCGCGATGCGCCAGCACGGCCATGCCTGGCGGCGAGCCGGCCTTCAGGGCGATGTGGTTGATGCCGGGACGCAGCGGCTGAACTCGGTCGGCGGCATGGGCCGCCATAGGCCAGAAGGCTTCGAGCAGCAGGCCCAGTCCGATCGCGGTGCAGTGATATGCAGGCATGGTGCGGCCATTCTGGCCAAGCGCCGCGGAAGAAAACAGCCGGTGCCGCGGTGGATTGCTTCCGCGACGCTGGGCGTCTTCTAGCCGACCACCACTTCGTTGATCTGCACCACCGGCTGCCGGTCCGTGTAGTTGGGGATGTCGCCCCTGATCTCGGGCCCGTGTGGCGCCATCGCGGTCCGGTAGGCCTCGACGCTGTCGAAGAACAGCTCGCAGCCGGCGACGAAGTGGGGAGGCTGATCGGGTGCCGCGACATTGGCCAGGCCGCGGTCGACCGTGTAGCGCAACAAGGCCGACCCCAGCCGCGCCTGCAACAGCGGCATGTGGCGGTCGCGGTAGTAGTCGTGGTCGAAGCGCGTGCCGGGCGCCTGGGGGTAGAGGACGCTGACCTTGATCATGGAAGCCATCTCCGAATGCGATGCGGCAGTGTCATCGCAACCGACGGTCGTTTCGGGGCGCTAGCTCGAAGCCCTTGCACCGCGCCGGGTCGACTGCGGCGGCACGCCGAAGTTGCGCACGAACACCTCGCGCAGATGGCGCCGGTCGCGAAAGCCCGCTTCGCGCGCGACGACCTCCAGCGGGTGGCGGCTCTGCTCGATCATCAGCCGCGCCGCTTCCAGGCGCAGCCCCTCGACGGCTTTGGCCGGTGACTGCCCGGTCTCGGCCGTGAACACGCGGCTGAACTGGCGCGGGCTCAGGTTCGCCACTTCGGCCAGCTCCTCCACCGACAGCGCCTGCTTCAGATGGCCCCGCGCATAGTCCAGCGCCTGCTGGATGCGGTCGGACTTGGGCGCCAGCTCCAGCAGCTCCGAGTGCTGCGACTGCCCGCCCGCGCGGCGCTGCGGCATGACGAGCTTGTGCGCGACGGCACGCGCGACGGCCTCGCCGAGGTCGGCCTCCACCATGGCCAGGGACAGGTCCAGCGCGGCGGTCATGCCGGCGGAGGTCCAGACCGGGCCGTCGATGATGAAGATGCGGTCGTCCTCGACGCGGATGTCGGGATGGCGGGCCTGCATGTCGCGGGAGAAGAGCCAGTGCGTGGTCGCGCGCCGGCCGTCCAGCAGGCCGGCCTCGGCCAGCGCAAAGCCGCCCGTGCACAGGCCGGCGAAGCGGCGTGCATGGCGCGCGGCGCGGCGCAGGAACTTCAGCACCTCGGGCTGGGTCGGCGCGACGATGGGGTCGGAAGCGCCGGCCACCAGCCAGGTGTCGGCCTGCGTGCAGGACGCCAGCGGCCTCGTGCCGATGCGCACGCCACTGGACGAGATCACGTCGCCCCCGGCCACGCTGTAGCAGGCGAAGTCGTAGAACTGCTCCTCGGCCGCGAGGTTGGCGAACTCGAAGACGGCCTGCGTGGCCAGCGCCATCAGCTGGAAGCCATCGCTCAGCACAAAGCCAAGACGGTGCATGTCGGCTCCTTGGAATGCATGTCTCGAAACATGACTGTATACGTCATTTGAGACATGAGCACTCGTCCCCAGAATTCTCCCCACGCCAACCCTCTCGCTTTCGGAGAACCTGTCATGAGCACCACTTCCCCTCTCGGTACCGCCCTGATCACCGGTGCCTCGTCCGGCATCGGTGCCGTCTACGCCGACCGCCTGGCCCGCCGAGGCCACGACCTCGTCCTCGTCGCCCGTGATGGCGCCCGTCTGGATGCGCTGGCCTCGCGCCTTACGGCAGAGACGGGCCGCAAGGTCGACGTCCTCGTCGCCGACCTTGCCCAGGCCGCGCAGCGGGCCCGCGTCGAGCAGCGCCTGCGCGACGACGCCAGCCTGACGCTGCTGGTCAACAACGCCGGCATCGGCACGGCGGCCAAGCTGCTGGAGGCCGACGTCGAGCAGATGACCCACCTGATCGAGCTCAATGTGACGGCGCTGACGCGGCTGACCTATGCCGCCGTGCCCGGCTTCGTCGCGCGCGGCCGGGGTGCGGTCATCAACATCTCGTCCATCGTCAGCATCACGCCCGAGCTGCTGAACGGCGTCTACGGCGGCAGCAAGGCCTTCGTGACGGCCTTCAGCCAGTCCCTGCACCACGAGCTGGCCGCTCAAGGCGTGCGTGTGCAAGCCGTGCTGCCCGGCGCGACGGCGACCGAGTTCTGGGCCCGTGGCGGACTGGCCGTCGAGCATCTGCCCAAGGAGTGGGTCATGTCGGCCGAGGCCCTGGTGGACGCCGCCCTGGTCGGCTTCGACCGCGGCGAGCTCATCACGGTGCCGCCATTGCACGATGAGGCGCCCTTGCTGGCCTATGAGGCGGCGCGGCAGGCGATGTCGGGGCGGTTGTCGAGCAACACGCCGGCGCCGCGCTACGCGGCGGCCTGAGTCAGCCCCGCAGCGCGCGAGCCACGGCGGCGATGGTCATCAGCGCGCCCAGCGGCAACGCCCAGCCGAACACGCCGAACAGGCCCAGCCAGGTCGACTCGTGCCGCAGCGCGAAGCTGACCATGCCGATGCCCATGCCGAAGAGGCCCAGCAGGAACAGCAGCCAGTTGCCGATGGCCCGGCCGGCGTCGCTGACCTCGTCCTTGCCGGAGAACTCCGCGGCCAGCACGGCGATGATCAGCGGCGCGCAGACCGTCAGCATCAGCCAGTTCGGCACGGCATTGCCGTGGCGGCTGTCCCACCGAATCAGCAGCAGGGGCGGGATGCCCAGCAGGATGATGGCGAGGATCCTGCGCATCCCGACCTAGCGTCCCCTTCGCTGCCAGAGCGCCTTCTTGCCCTTGAGCTGCCGCTCGATGCCGTCGTTGAGCCGTGCGCGCAGGTCGATGACCTCTTCCAGGTGGCCGTAGACCTCGGGGAAGCGCAGGTCCAGCCACAGCCACAGCGTGCAGATGCGCAGCGCCTGCTCCATGCGGTCCAGGCGCCCGTGCTGGTCGTACTCGTCGAGGAAATGCGGCTCGCCGGCCTTGCCGGTGCGGGCGTGGTTGGTGGCCCAGCCGTGGAACTGCTCCACCAGCATGGGCAGGCGCGAGTCCACCGGCGCCTGGGCGTAGCGGAAGCGCTCCTGCAGCGGCAGCGCGGCCGCATTGCGGTCCAGGGCCTCGGCCAGTTCCAGCATCTGCTCCAGCTCGGCCACGGCGAAGTGGGCGTCGTCCAGGCGCAGCTGCTGCATGAAGATGCTCAGCACCGCGTGCAGCTTGTCCACGCCCATGCGGCGCGAGATGGTCTGCACATGGCGCCAGTTCGGCGCCACCGGAGCCTTGAAGTCGCGCGGCGCGCGCGGCTCCTTGGGCAGCAGCGAGCGCAGCGTCTTCATCGCGTCGGCCTCGGCCTCCTTCAGCACCGACACGAAGCCCTCGTCGTGCATGCCGTAGCGGCCGGCGCGGCCGGCGATCTGGTGCACCTCGCTGACCGACAGCTCGCGGTCGCCGACGCCGTCGAACTTGGTCAGCGTCGAGAACAGCACGCGGCGGATGGGCAGGTTCAGGCCCATGCCGATGGCGTCGGTCGCGACCAGCACGGCACTCGCGCCGACGGCGAAGCGCTCGGCCTCGCGGCGGCGCACCTCGGGCGGCAGCGCGCCGTAGATGACGCTGACGGCATGGCCGTTCTGCGAGATCTGGTCGCGCAGCATCAGCACGTCGCGGCGGCTGAAGGCGACGACCGCGTCGCCGGCGTGCAGATGCGTCATCGGCACCGGGGCGGGCATCAGCTGCACATGCTGCTTGCGCTCGAAGACGCGCGTCTCCGGCTTCTCGCCGCACAGCTGCAGCAGGCGCTCGATGGCCGGCGCGGCATAGGCCGACGCGATGATGATGAGCTCGCGCGCCGGCACGCCGACGATGGCCTGGGTCCAGGCCCAGCCGCGCGAGTCGTCGAAGATCATCTGTGCTTCGTCGATGACGGCCACGTCGACGATGTCGCGCGTGTTGACCATCTCGATGGTGCTGCTCACGACGCGCGCGTCCGCCGCCGGCACGCTCTCCTCGCCGGTCAGCAGCGAGCAGGGCACGCCGCGGCCTACCAGGCGGTCGCGGCCCTCCAGCGCCAGCAGGCGCAGCGGCGCGAGATAGGCGCCGTCCAGCGCCTGCCCCAGCCGCTCGAAGGCCGAATAGGTCTTGCCGCTGTTGGGCGGGCCGAGATAAAGCGTGACCTTGCGGCCCAGCTTGCGCGCCGCGTCGAAGCTGTCCGGGTAGCCCTGGAAGGCCAGCTCGCGGCCCAGGCTGGCGAGGGTGTCCTGTTCCTCGACCGTCTGCTCCCAGCGGTCCTGGGCCCGCGTCAACGCGGCCTTCAGGTCCTCGTAGGGCATGGGCACGCTGCACTCGGCCTGCAGGCGTGGCAGCAGCGAGGCCAGCTGGCTGCCGTGGCCCATGGCCTCGCTGCGTGCGATCAGGTGGTTGATGTGCAGCGTCAGCTCGGCCTTGTAGGAATACTCGGGCGCCTGGCCCAGGCCGTGCCGCAGCGCGGCCGCATCGCCATCGCGGAAGAAGGCCCAGACCGGCTCTTCGGGCACCGGCACGCGGTGCGACAGGTCGATGCGCCAGCCCTCGTGCACGAGCGTGATCGGGTGCACGCACAGCCGCGTGAACAGCAGGCCTTCGCGGCGCAGGCCCAGGCTCTCCAGCTGGTGCAGGCGCTGCTGCAGCTGCGGGCGCAGCGTGTTGGTCTGCGGCGTGGCTTCGAGCTGGGCCAGGGCTACGGGAATGTGGACCGGCAGGATCCAGCGGCTCGGCCGGCCACCACCGGCGGCCTTGGAGATCTGGATGCAGCCCAGGCGGTCCAGCGACTCGTCGCTGCCGTCGTCGAAATCGTCCGGCACCAGCACCTGGGGCAGGGCATGGGCGGCCTGGCGGATGCGGGCCCAGTCCTCGGGCGCGAGGCTGGCGGGCAGTCGTGCGGCGTGGCGGGGCTGCGGGAGGGGAAAGGCCGGCGCAGGCGGCCGGGATTCGCGGGATTCGGGGGACAGGGACTTCACGGCGGAAGTGGAACACAGGCGCGCCGGGCGGGCCCGCCGGCGCCTTCAGGCCGGGGCGTCGCCTTGCACTTTCGGCGGCGGCGTCGCTGCCGGGCCCTCAGGCTTGTCGGCCACGTCGTCTGGCGGGGAGACGGGCGCTTCTTCTGTCAGCGTCATGAGGATGTCTGCATACCAGGACGCGTTGAGCCCCAGCGACTCGTCGACCGCCAGGTCGCGGTTGCCCATGTCCAGCCGCGTRGAATGGATGCCCAGCAGCAACCAGGGCAGTGCCGTGCGGCCTGGCGCGCGCACGACGACAGGTGCGCCGCTGATGCCGCGATGCGTCCGCGCGTCGGTCAGGAACCAGCCCATGCCCTGGAAGCGCCACCCGTAGGGCGAGGCGACGATGCCCTGGCGCAGCACGGGGAAATGGTGCAGCCCGTCATGAAAGCCGAGCGGAAAGCCCGGGATCAGCACCGCCTCGCCGATGGCGACCGCTTCGTCCGCGGCGGGCAGGTTCTCGGGCGTGAACGCCGCCAGCGCGACCGTGGGGGGCAGGGCGTCGTGGTCGATCTGCAGCACGGCCACGTCGATGTCGCCGCCGTCGTCCCCGCCCTGGCGCCAACTCGCCAGGCCATCGTGGTACAGCAGCGCCGACCAACCGATGGAGTCGGCCAGGTTCTCCGCATCGCCATGCAGCTCGATCTCGATGCGGTCGGGCAGATGGCCGCTTTCTTCGTCGATGAAGACATGGCGGCTGCTGACCAGGTAGAGCCGGTCGTCGCGCCGGAAGAAAAAGCCCGTCGCGTTCGTCAGGCCCTTGCTGCCGTCAAAGGTGGCGATGCGGACGGTCGCCAGCAGCAGGGGATCGATGGTGGGCATGGCGATGGTTGGGCCTCGGGCCAGGCCCGTGGCGCCCTCAGATGGCGGAGCGCGGCGCGGTGCGGGCCAGCAAGGCCTTCAGGTGCTTGCAGACGTTTTCGCCGGTCGTCGTCAGGCGCAGCGTGCCGCCTTGCCATTCCATCCAGTGCATGGCGACGTAGTCGTCGATATAGCCCTCCGCGATCTCGGCCGCGCGTCGCTGCTTGAGCAGGCCGACGGTGGCGAGCAACTCGTCGCGAAGCACGTCGCGTCGGGTTGCGGCGGGGAGCGAGGCAGATGAGGGCATCAAGATCTCCGGAAGACATCAGCACGGACAGACTTCAAGGCGGAGTGGAACACAGGATGAGGACGGGCTGATGTCTGCAGGCTGAATCTCGCCGGCCTGCAGTGCCAGCAGGAGCGCGGTTTGCCTACCCGCCAGTCCCTGTGACAAGCTCCACCGCACCGGAGGTCTGCATGCCACGCGAAATCAAGGTCGTCAGCGAAACCGTCGCCGCGCCGGCGCAGCAGGTCTACGAGTTCGCCCGCCGGCGCGAGAACCTGCACCTCTGGGCCTCGGGCCTGGCGACGGCCGACATCGAACCGGAAGGCGACCACTGGGTGGTGGCCGATTCACCCATGGGCCGCATCCAGATCCGCATGGCGCCGCGCAACGACTTCGGCGTGCTGGACCATGACGTGACGACGCCGGACGGCGTGACCACGCACAACGCTTTCCGCGTCACACCGGTGGATGAGGGCTGTGCGCTGAGCTTCGTCGTGCTGAGGATGGCGGGGGCGAGTGATCAGGCCTTTGAGCAGGATGCGGCGCATGTGCGCAGGGATTTGAGGGCGTTGAAGGCGTTGATGGAGTGCAGCGCTGAGAAGTAGCTGATGACATCAGCGCCAGAACCAAGCGACCAAGGAAGCGATGGCATAGGACGCTCCGAACACACCGCCCGCCAGCGCCTCCGACGGCGAGATTTCAAAGGTTTCCGCTGCGCGGCCGCGCGTCATCTGGACGACGACGTACAGCACCCATGCGGCGAGCTGGGCCACAAAGACTCCGGCCAACCACGAGTGGAGAAGGCAAAGGCTGTCTTGCCTTGTTTGCGGCCCGACCGAAGCAGGCTGCAATCCAACACCTGAGCTGCGCCAATTGCGGCGGCGCAGAGCATCAGAGTCGAGTCGACTTCCATCTGAGATCAGCCTGCAGCTCACACCGGCTTCGGCCGCGTCCCCTCCGACGGATTCGCAATCCACGCCTGCAGTTCCGCCGCGCGTGCATGCTTGGGCGCCAGCTCCAGGAAGGTCTTGTAGGCCGCCGTCGCCTTGCCCTCGTCGCCAGCCAGCAGGCGCGCATCGCCGAGGTTGAGCCAGGCCAGGGACCGGCTGCCGTCCATCTCGACGGCCTTCTCGAACCACACGGCCGCATCGGCCGGCTTGCCGCGCCGGTACAGCACGAAGCCGAGGTTGTTGGCGGCCAGCGCGAACTTCGGTTGCAGCTGTAAAGCCTCCTTGAACGCGGCTTCGGCCTCGTCGTAGCGGCGCTCCCGGTAGAGCTGCAGGCCGCGGTCGTTGGCGCGTTGGGCGGTGACGCGGGCGCCGGGGTCGACGCGGGCGGTGGTGGCGGCCAACGCCTGGTCCTTGCCGTCCAGGCCCTTGATGGTGACCTGAACTGAACTGGCTGCGCCACTGGCCGCAGCGGCCACCTGGCGGCCGGCATTGCTGGCCTCGTCGAGCTTGGCGGCGAACTGGCTGGCCTTGTCGTCGAGCTGGGCCACGGCGCCGCTCAGCGCGGGCTCCTGGGCCACCGGCAGCTCGAAGATGAACTCGCCGCCCTCGCTGCCTGGCAGGCTGCCGAAGGCCGGCGTCTGGTGGGCGATGGACGACACGGCGGGCGCCACATACGCCGCCAGTTCCGTGGCGGTTATGAGGCCGTCGCCGTTCAGGTCGGCCTTGCCGTTCAGGGCCTGCAGCAGCGTCCACGTGAACACCGAATGGCCGCCCGGGCCGTCGTCGGCCACCTGCTGGTCGGCGCCACCGGCCGTCATCATCTGGCGGCCGATGCGGCGGGCGTTGGTGCGGGCGAAGTTGCTGTCGGCCGCCGCCGAGCCGCCCCGCGTCAGGCCGAGACCCGAGTAGCAGGCGTCGATGACGAACAGCGCGTGCTTGGCCGTGATGGCCTCGGCCACTTCCTGCAGTTGGGGCATGGCGATGGCGTCGGTCTGCAGGTCGTTGAGCCCCGCATCCACTGGCACGATATAGCCGACCTCGCGGCCGCTGGGCAGCTTGCGCGTGCTGCCATGGCCGGCGAAGAAGACGAAGACGCGGTCGTCGCGCTTGACGCGCTTCGCATCACCGAAGCGTTCGTTGAGCGCCTTCAGGATGTTGGCGCGCGTGGCCTCGGCGTCGGTCAGCAGCGTGACGTTGTCGGCGCGAAAGCCGAAGCGCGTGACCAGCGACTCACGCACGGCCTGGGCGTCACGCACCGCGTGCGAGAGCTTGGGCCAGGCCGTGTATTGGTTGATGCCGATGACCAGGGCATGACTGTCGCGATACAGCTCGCCAGCGGTGGGAGGCGGCGCGGCGGTGCGCTCCGAGGACACGACGAACTGCCCGTCCTTGAAGCTCGCGAAGCGCCAACCCTCGGCGGCGAGCTGGTCCAGCACCAGCGGCAGGGCCTGCACGGTGCGGGCGTGGATGTCGTGGAAGAGCACGATGCCGCGCTGCTGCTTGTCCAGCTCGGCCATCACGCGCGCGGCAATGCTCTTGGGGATGGGGTCGCTCCAGTCCAGGGAGTCGACGTTCCACATCATCGAGCGCAGCTTCAGCGCCTCGATGGTGGTCAAAGCGCCGTCGTTGCGGGCGCCATAGGGAAACCGAAACAAAGCGTCGCCGTTGCGACCCGCCGCATCCAGCAGCGCCTCCGTGTTGGCGGCTTCTTCCTTGACCTTGACGAGCTCGAACTTGCTCATCAACCCATGCGTGAAGCTGTGGTTGGCGAGCTGGTGGCCGGCGGCCAGCACGCGCTTGGCGACGGCGCTGCCATTGCCCGGCAGCGGCTTGCCGGCGGCGTCGACCTTGCCGAGGTTCTGGCCGAGCTGGAAGAACACGGCCGGGGCTTGATAGCGCTTCAGGATCTCCAGGATCTCGTCGGTGTAACGCGCATGCGGGCCGTCGTCGAAGGTCAGCAGCACGGTCTTGGGCGGCAGCTTGTCGCCAAAGACCTCGCGCTCCTTGGCGGCCACGCCGCGCATGGCGCCAGACGCGGCCGGCTCGGGCGCCAGGTCGGCCGCGGCAGGCAGCTGGGCGCCGTGCTGCTTCATGACGGCATCGCGAGTGTGCAGGGCCTTCAGCTTGGCGACGTAATCGCTCCAGCGCTCGCGCTTCAACTCGATGCCACGCTTGGCAAAGCCGCCGAAGACTTCCTTCAGCTCCTGTTCATAGGCCTTCTCGACCTCGGCCAGCGTGTCCAGATCCTCCTGGGCGCGGCGTGCCAGCTTGATGCCATCCAGCGTCTGCGCGCTTTTCAACCCCGTGGCGAGCTGGCCCAGCACTTCCTTGAAGGCCAGGCGGTCGGCATCGAACCAGCTGGGCTCGCTCTCGATGCGCGTCAGCAGGGCCGCGGTGGCTTCCAGCGACTCCGGCTTCAGCGCGAGATCGGCCAGGCGTTGCTGGCGCTGCAGCAGTTCATGGAAGAGCTGCTGGCCCAGGGCCTGCACCTCGCGGCGTTGGGCGGCTGGCAGCGCGGCCTCGCCGTCCATCAGCACGACGATCTGGCGGTGCAGGGACAGCAGGCCGTCGCCCTCCTCGCGCAGCCTGGCCGTCGCGCTGCTGTCCTGTGCCGCGGAGGCGGCCGGCAACGCGGCGGGCACGTCGGCCAGGCGCTTGTTGCAGCCGGGCAGGGCAAAGGCGGTGGTCAGCAGGGCGAGTGAGATGAGGCGCATTGCGGGGTGAAAAAGTCAGCCGCGAGATTGTGGGGCTGCTGGCGCTGCTGACAGCGACACCCCCCGAGCGCCTGGCCGGCGTCGCCACACAGGCTAAGGTAGCGCCATGAGCGACATCACCCTCTTCCACAACCCCAAGTGCGGCACCTCGCGCAATGTGCTCGCGTTGATCCGCCATGCCGGCCTGGAGCCGCATGTCGTCGAATACATGAACGCGCTGCCGAGCCGCGACGAGATTCGCGCCATCGCCACGGCGACGGGCCAGCCGCTGCGCGCGCTGTTGCGCGACAAGGAAGCCGTGTTCACCGAACTCGGCCTGGGCGACCCGGCCTTGGGCGACGACGCGCTGCTGGATGCGATCGAGCAGCACCCCGTGCTGCTGAACCGCCCCATCGTCGTGACGCCCCTGGGGACCGCGCTGTGCCGGCCGTCCGAGGCGGTGCTGGAGTTGCTGCCCGTCGGGCCGTTGCCGCCGTTCACGAAGAGCGATGGCGAGGTCGTGCACGACAGCGGCAAACGCCGCGGCTGAGCCATGCGCCGCCTTCGCTACAACTGCGCCGCCGCGCTGGACGGTTTCATCGCCGATGCCGAGGGCGGTTATGGCTGGATCGTCGAGGACGCGAGCATCGACTTCGCGGCGCTGTTCGCCGAGTTCGACAGCTTCGTCATGGGCCGCAAGACCTTCGAGGTCATGCTGGCCCAGGGTGATGCCAACCCCTTGCGCGGCAAGCGCGTCATCGTGGCGTCGCGCACCTTGGATCCGAAGGCGCATCCCGAGGTGACCGTCGTGCGCGACGACATTGCCGGCCATGTCGCCGCGTTGAAGGCCGAGGCTTCGCAGCGCGATGTCTGGCTGTTCGGCGGCAGCGAGCTGGCAGGCCAGCTTTTCGAGGCGGGTCTCGTGGACCGCCTCGAAGTGGCCGTCATGCCCGTGCTGCTGAGGCAGGGCATTCCGCTGCTGCCGGCCGGCGCGGCGCAGCGGCTGGCGCTGGTGTCGTCGCGCAGCCTGGCCAGCGGCATCCAGATGCTGGTCTATGACGTCGTGAGCTGAATCACGCCGCCTGCAGCTTCGGGAAGTCCGTCGACGCCGCAAGGTCACGCCACTCAGCCGTCTCGCGCTCGACAAAGGCGTGCTTGTCGGCAATCGCCTGCAGCGTGTCCGTGCCCATGGGCAGGCGCAGCGGCGGCGTCTTGGCGTCCACCAGCGTCAGCATGGCCTGGGCCAGGCGCTCGGGGTCGCCGGGCTGGTTGAGGCTGATGCGCCTGGCGGCCTCGCGCACCTGGCCGGCACTGGCGGCGTAGTCGGCCAGCTCGCGCGGCGATGTGACCAGGGACTGGCCTTCCAGGAACTCGGTGCGGAAATAGCCGGGCTCGACGACGGCGGCATGGATGCCCAGCGGCGCGAGCTCGGCATGCAGGGCCTCGGTGATGCCCTCGACGGCGAACTTGGTCGAGCAGTAGACGCCGAAACCCGCGGCCGAACGGACCCCGCCCAGCGACGAGATGTTGATGACATGGCCGCTGCGGCGCTCGCGCATCTGCGGCAGCACGGCGCGGGTCACGTTGAGTAGGCCGAAGACATTGGTCTCGTACAGGCGGCGCACCTCGTCGGCGCTGGCCTCCTCGACGGCGCCGAGCAGGCCGTAGCCGGCATTGTTGACGAGGACGTCGATGCGACCGAAGCGGGCCAGCGCGGCGGCCGTGGCCCGAGCGGCCTGGGACTCGTCGGTGACGTCCAGGGCCACGGCCAGCAGGCCGGGCTGGGCGCCAAAGCGCTTCTCGATGGTGGCGGCGTCACGGGCCGTCGCGACGACGGCGTCGCCTTGGGCCAGGGCGGCTTCGGCGATGCGTGCGCCGATGCCGCGCGAGGCGCCGGTGATCATCCAGACGCGCTTGAAGTTGGGGGTCGTGGTCATGTGGGGGCTCCTGGGTGTTGAAGGTGGATCGGCCGATGGAGCGAAATTTAGGATCGCGATTGATATTCAACTAGCGCAGAATCTCGTCATTGATTAGCAAGTGAATCGTGACAATGGCATTCAACGAACTGCGCGCCATCACCACCTTCACCAAGGCTGCCGAGCTGGGTAGCCTGCGCCAGGCCGCCGTGGCGCAGGGCATCACGCCGCAGGCGGCCAGCCAGGCGCTGACGCAGCTGGAGAGCTATCTCGGCGTGCGCCTCTTCCACCGCACGACGCGCCGGCTCAGCCTGACGGAGGAGGGCGAGCGCTTTCTCGGCGCCGCCGCGCCCGGCCTGCAGGCGCTGCAGCGCGCGCTGCACGGGGCGCGCCAGGGCCGCGATGTCATCGCCGGGCCACTGCGCATCACGGCCGCGCGCTCGCTGATGCTGCCGGTGCTGTGGCCGGTGCTGGAGGAGTTCTGTGCCCGTCATCCCGATGTCGAACCCGATGTGCAGCTGGACGACCGCATCGGCGACTGGGTGGCGGACCGCGTCGACGTGGGCTTTCGGGCCGGCACGCCGCCGGGCGAGGGGCTGATCGCGCGTCATCTGATGCCGCTGCAGCTCATCGTCTGCGCCGCGCCCGCCTACATCGCCCGCCACGGGGCGCCGCGGAGCATCGACGAGCTGGCGCGCCACCGCTGCAGCGGCTTCCGCCACCCGAGCACGGGCAAGGCCATGCCCTGGGAGTTCCTGGTGGGCGACGAGATCGTCGGGCGCGACGTCGCTTCGATCTTCATGACCAACGACGTCGAGCTGGAGGCCCATGCCGTGGTGGCCGGGCAGTGCATCGGCCAGCTCGTCGGCGCGACCGCGGCGCCGCTGATCCGCAGCGGCCAGCTCGTGCCGCTGCTGACCGAGCATGTCTGCGCCCACCTCGGCCTTTACCTCTACTACGGCAGCCGCGTGGCCCAGCCGGCGCGGGTGCGCGCCTTCATCGACCTCGTCGTCGAGCGCGTGGTGGGCAATCCGGCCTGGGTGGTCAGCCCTCAGGAGCTGGCCGCCGCCGCGCGCAGGCGACGGTGAGCGGGTAACAACCCGACGCGATTCGTAAAGCCTGGGCACATGGCGAAAGCCAACACTGTTGGCGGGGAGGGGTCACGATTGGAGGTTCTCATGAAGTACCCAACCCTGAGTGCATGCGCGGCAGCCCTGGTCCTGGTGGCCTGCGGTGGGGGTGGCGACGATGGCGGTGCGCCGGTCGTCACGACACCGTCCAACAACATCTCGGGCACCCTCGCCCTCAGCCTCACCGACGCGCCAGCCTGCGGCTTCGACCATGTCTATGTGACCGTACAAAAGGTGCGCGTCAACGCCAGCGCCGATGCCAGCGAGGACGGCGCGGGTTGGACGGATCTGACGGTCGGACCGACACAGCGCTTCGACCTGCTGGAGCTGCAGAACGGCGTGCTCGCCAGCCTCGGCCAGGTACCGCTGGCCGTGGGCCATTACGCCCAGCTGCGCCTGGTGCTGGCCGAGAACAGCACGGCCACGCCGCTGGCCAATTCGGTGGTGCCCAGCGGTGGCAGCGAGGTCGCGCTGAAGACGCCCAGCGGCCAGACGAGCGGCCTCAAGCTCAATGCCAACATCGACATCGCGGCCAACCAGCTGGCCGACTTCGTGCTTGACTTTGACGCCTGCAAATCCGTCGTCAGCGCAGGCAACTCGGGGCAATACCTGCTCAAGCCCGTCGTCTCCGTCGTGCCCAATCTGCTGTCGGGCGTCAGCGGCTATGTGGATGCCAGCGTCGCCAATGGCGGCACGGTCGTCAGCCTGCAACAGGGCGGCGTCGTGCTGAAGGCCACCACGCCCGAGGCCAGCGGCCGCTTCGTGCTGGCACCGGTGGCGGCGGGCACTTACGACCTCGTTGTCAAGGCCACATCGCGGGCCACGCTGGTCGTGACGGGCGTGCCGGTGACAGCCAGCGCCGTGACCGCTGTCAGTACCTCGGCCGCGCCGTTGACACCCGTGGCCGCCGTCGACGGCCAGGTTCTGGGCAGCGTGAAGGCTGCCGACGTGGCCGCCACCGCCGGCGTCCGGGCGACCCAGCAACTCAGCGGCGGGCGCGTCGTGACGATCGCCGAGACCCTGTCGGACTCGACCACCGGCGCCTACACGCTGCGCTTGCCGGCCGCGCCGCCTTGGGTGGCAACCTATGCCGCGCCGCCGGCCATGCTGAACTTCATCTCCGGCGCCAGCGGTGTCGATCTGCTCTACACGTTGAATGCCAATCTCAACGGCACGACCCAGGTGATGACCCCGGTGGTGGTGACGGCTGGCGGCGTGACGCCGGTCAATTTCAGCTTCTGATCAGACGACGGCCGGCCTGAGCAGATCCGCGATGCCGATGCGCGCGGCGAATTCCTCGCGCATGCGTTCGGCTACCTCGGTGACGGCGGCCGCGCCGTCGTCCATGAAGTCCACCACCGAGCGGAAAGGTCGCTGGCCATGGGCCAGGCCGACGATGCGCGCGACCTCGTCGGCCACCGCCTGCGGGTCGGCCTCGGGCGGCATCAATGCGGTCAGGCGCGCGCCGATCTGGTCCATCAGGCCGGCGTAGCGCGCATAGGCCGTGGCCTTGGCCGCGTCGGCCGGCTTGCCGGCGTTGGCGAAATGATCCGTGCCGCTGGTGAAGGCGCCGGGCACGACGATGCTGGTCTCGATGCCGAAGCGGGCCAGCTCGAAGCTCATCGTCACGGCCAACGAGTCCATCGCCGCCTTGGCCGCCGCATAGGGGCCGAGGAAGGGCGGGAAGCCGCCGCGCGTCGTCGTGCTGCCTATCCACAGCAGCAGGCCGCGCTGCTGTTCGCGCAGCACTGGCAATGCCGCGCGGTTGACGCGCTGGGCGCCCAGCACATTGGTGTCGAAGACGGCCGTGATTTCCTCCGGCGTGTAGGCCTCGGTCGGCCCGACGACGAGGTGGCCGGCGTTGTGCATGACGACGTCCAGCCGCCCCTGTTCGGCCACGATGGTGGCGACGGCCGCATCGGCGCTGGGCTGCGACAGCACGTCCAGCTCCACGACGCGCAGGTCCAGCCCGCGGGCGAAGCTCCAGTCGCGCAGCTCGCGGGCCTTGTCCGCGTTCTTGGCGGTCACGCCGCGCATGCTGGCGTAGACGGTGTGGCCGGCGGTGGCCAGGGCCAGCGCGCTCAGCTTGCCGATGCCACTGGAGGCGCCGGTGACGAGGATGACTTGTTGGCTCATGCTGCAGTCCTCCTCAGACGATGCCGCCGTTGACGCGCACCGTCTGGCCGTTGACCCAGCCGCCCTGCGGGCCGGCCAGCACGCCGACGATCGTCGCGATGTCCTCGGGTTGGCCCAGGCGCTCCAGCGGCGCCATCTTGGCCAGGCGCTCGACCTGCTCGGGCGTCTTGCCGTTCAGGAACAGATTCGTCGCGGTCGGGCCGGGGGCCACGGCGTTGACGGTGATGTTCTTGCCGCGCAGCTCCTTGGCGAGGATGTTCGTCATCGTCTCGATGGCGCTCTTGGTGGCCGCGTAGACGGCATAGCCCGGCAGGGCCAGACCGATGACGCTGGTCGAGAAATTGATGATGCGGCCGCCGTGGCGCAGGCGCTTGGCCGCCTCGCGCATGGCGAAAAAACTGCCCTTCACATTGATGTCGAAGAGGCGGTCGAAAGTAGCGTCGCTGGTGTTCGCCAGCTGGGGCAGTTCATTGGCCATGGCACCGGCGTTGTTGACGAGGACGTCCACGCCGCCGAAGGCTTCGGTGGCGGCGTCGAACAGCAGCTTGGCCGCGCCCGCGTCGGCCACGTCGGCCTGCACGGCGATGGCGCGGCCGCCACGGTCCACGATCGCATCGACGACCTTTTGCGCTTCAACGGCATTGCCGGCGTAGTTGACGACGACGGCATGGCCATCGGCGGCAAGTTGCTGCGCAATCGCCGCGCCGATGCCGCGCGAGGCGCCGGTGACGATGGCGACGCGGGAAGAGGAAGAAGAAGTGGTGGTGTTGCTCACGGGTGCTCCAGTCGTTGGGGTTGGATGGCAGGACCGGTGGCGGCCCTGTGAGTTCAATGTATTGTTCGAGCTGGTTCGGATAAATCAGCAGAACGAGACATAACAATCCAGTCCATCTAAACAATTGGAGCCAAACGGCCATGGACCGACTCGATGCGATGCGCCTCTTCGTGCGCATCGTCGACCTGGCCAGCTTCACCAAGGCCGCCGACGAGCTGCAGCTGCCGCGCGCCTCGGTCAGCCTGGCCGTGCAGCAGCTGGAGGCGCGCCTGGGCGTGCGCCTGCTCAACCGCACGACGCGCCACGTGAGCCCGACGCTGGACGGCCAGGCCTATCACCTGCGCTGCCAGCAGATCCTGCAGGACGTCGGCGAGGCCGAGGACCTGTTCCGCAGCGCCCAGCTCAAGCCGCGCGGCAAGCTGCGCGTGGACATGCAGGGCAACCAGGCCCAGCGCTTCGTGCTGCCCTATCTCGGCGACTTCCATGCCCGCTACCCCGACGTCGAACTGGAGATCGGCCTGGGCGACCGCTTTGTCGACCTCGTGCGCGAAGGCGTGGACTGCGTGCTGCGCTCGGGCGAGCCCAAGGACTCGTCCATGGTGGGCCGGCGCGTGGCCCAGCTGCGCCAGGTGACGTGTGCCAGCCGCGACTACATCGCCCGCCGTGGCCTGCCGCGCACGCTGGAGGAGTTCGCCAAYGAGCACCAGGCCGTCAACTACATCGGCGGCAGCGGCCGCATCCTGCCCTTCGATTTCGTCATCGACGGCCAGCCGCACAGCCTGGTGCTGCGCGGCCCGGTCAGCGTCAACAGCGCGTCAGGCTATGGCGCCTGCTGCCTCGCCGGCCTGGGCTTCATCCAGGCGCCGCGCTACAACTTTGAAAAGGAGCTGGCGAGCGGCGAGCTGGTCGAGGTGTTTGCCGACTGGCAGCCGGCACCGATGCCGGTCTATGTGCTGTATCCCCATGCCAGGCAGCTGTCGTCGCGGGTGAGGGTGTTTGTGGACTGGCTGGCGGAGAGGATGGCGGCGGCGAGCTGAGCGGCGGGCGAACTACTAGGATGCGTGTTGCCGGGGCGATCCTGGCAAGGGGAGCCTTCCATGCCGATCTCTTGCACTCGCTTTGATCCGTGGCGCCGCTGCGGTCGCCTCGTCGCGCTGGTCGCCGCCGGTCTGCTGGGCCAGTCGATCGGCTGGGCCGCCGAGGCGGAAGACCCAGTGATCGCCGAGGTCAAGGCCCGCGATGCCGAGCTGTCCACGGCGCATGGGCGCGGTGACATGGCCACCTATCTGCAGGGCCTGTCCAAGCGCTATGTCTACACCGACGTTGGCGGCCGCCGCGTCACGGCCGCGCAGCTGGCGATCCGGCGCGGCAACGACCAGCTTCGCCAGGTCGCGTCCGAGACGCTGGAGGAAGAGAGCCTGCGGGTGTCGGACAGCGTGGTGCTGCTCAGCGGCCTGGAGCGCGGCAGCTTCACCTACTTCGGCGGCCTGCCCCGGCAGGGCAGCACGCGCTGGACGGCGTTGTGGGCGCGTGAAGAGGATGGCCAATGGCGGCTCGTCGCCGAGACCGCGACGCCGGTGACGGGTGATGGCGGCCTGCCCTTCATCGCCGCCAGGCAGCCCGAGGCCGCGGTGCGGTCCCGCCAGGGTGCATGGCAGCTGGACTTGCCTCAACCCATGCGGCTACACCTGATCGCCGAGGGCGGACGATTGATAGGCACCTTGGAAGGCCAGTCGATCAAGCTGACCTTTGTGCCGGCCTCGCCGACGCACTACTTCGCCCTGGAGCGCCCGTTCGAACTGCGCTTCGCGAGTGATCGCCAGAAGCTCACTCTCGTCACCTGGGGCATCGAGACGGCCGCCCGGCGCGTGAAGCCGTCCCGCTGATCGTCAGCTGCCCGAACCCGCCACCGCCCTGAACAGCCGGATCGCCGTCTCCGCCGCCGGCGCCAGCGTGCGGCCGCGCAGCCAGACGGCGTGGGCGTCCACGTAGAGATCGCCGAAGGTCTTCACGCCGCGCAGCGGCTGCAGGCCCAGTTCGATGGCCGTGGGCAGGGCGCGTGGCAGCAGCGCCAGCATGTCGCCGTCGGCCGCCAGCCGCGCCAGCGTGGTGACGTCATCGCATTCGACGACGACCGGCAGCTCGCCCGGGCTGGCGAAGCCCAGACCCTGAGCGATGTAGACAAAGAGCTGCGGTGACGTGGACACGACACCGAGTCCGAAGCGCGTCAGGTCCGCCGTCGTCACGCTCGCCGCGCCCARCAGCGGGTGGCCCTCACGAACGTAGACGCCGCCGTAGATCTGGGCCACTGGCGCCATCTCCAGCCGGCTCGCGTCGGTCAGCATGCGCCGGTCGGCAACGAAGAACTCGATGGCCTCGTCGGTCAGCAGCGTCAGCAGGCTGGGCACATTGCCGTAGCGCACGCGGGCGACGACGCCCGGCGCCTGGCGGCGCAACTCGGCCAGCAGCGGCGGCACCAGCACGGCCGCCGGCACGGGCCCGGCGCCAAAGGCCAACTCGCCCAGCAAGCCGCCGCGCAGCAGCTCGGCATCGCGCTCCAGGCAGTCGGCATCGAAGACCAGGCGGCGCGCGCGCTCCACCAGCGTGCGGCCGGCCGGCGTCAGTACGGCGCCCAGCGGACCGCGCTCGAACAGGCGCAGGCCCCAGTCGGCTTCGAGGGCCTGGATGCTGCGGCTGAAAGCGGCCTGGCTCAGGTGCACGCGCTCCGCCGCGGCGACGAAGCGGCCCTCGTCGGCCAGCGCGATCAGGTGGGAGAGCTGGCGCAGATTCACTATGCGCTCCACGCAATGAATGCCGACTAATTATGCGTTGGACGTAATACCCGCCGGCTTTCATCCTTCGCTCCCCGGCCCGCTCAGAGGCTGGAGGAGACAAGCGCTGTGGAGTTCGATTACGTGATCGTGGGTGCCGGTTCGGCGGGCTGCGTGCTGGCCGCGCGGCTCAGCGAAGACCCCGGCGTGACGGTGGCCCTGCTGGAAAACGGCGGGCCGGACAGCAGCGCCCTCATCCACGCGCCGGCCGGCGTCGTCGCCATGGTGCCCACGCGCATCAACAACTACGCCTACGAGACCGTGCCCCAGCCCGGCCTGAACGGCCGGCGTGGCTACCAGCCGCGCGGCAAGACCCTGGGCGGCAGCAGCTCCATCAACGCCATGCTCTATGTGCGTGGCCACCGCCACGACTACGACCACTGGGCCAGCCTGGGCAACAGCGGCTGGAGCCATGACGAGGTGCTGCCCTATTTCCGCCGCGCCGAGCACAACGAGCAGTTCGGCCACTGCCCGCTGCACGGCCGCGATGGGCCGCTGAATGTCACGCTGCCGCGCAGCCCAAGCCCCATCAACCAGGCCTTCCTCGCCGCCGCGGCCCTGCAGGGCCTGCCCAATATCGGCGACTACAACGGCGCCGAGCAATTCGGCTCCTTCATCTACCAGGTGACGCAGGTCAACGGCGAGCGCTGCAGCGCGGCCAAGGCCTACCTCACGCCCAATCTCGACCGCCCCAATCTGCAGGTCATCACGCACGCGAAAGCGACCAAGCTGCGCCTGGCCAACGCCCGCGCGGTGGGCGTGGACTACCGCGTCGGCGGCGCCTCGCGCCTCGTGCGTGCGCGCCGCGAGGTCATCGTCAGCGCGGGGGCCTTCGGTTCGCCCCAGTTGCTGATGCTGTCCGGCATCGGCCCCGGTGCCCATCTGCAGCGCATGGGCCTGGACGTGCAGCGCGACCTGCCCGGCGTCGGCCAGAACCTGCAGGACCACATCGACCATGTGCAGACCTGGCGCTGCCCTTCGGCCACGCCCACCTTCGGTGTGTCGCTGCGCGGTGGCGTGCGGCTGGCCCGTGCCGTCGGCGAATGGCGGCGCCACCGCACCGGCCTGCTGACGAGCAGCATCGCCGAATCCGGCGCCTTCTTGCGCTCGGACCCGCAGGTGGCGGTGCCGGATCTGCAGCTCGTCYTCGTGCTCGGCATCGTCGACGACCATGCCCGCAAGCTGCACTGGGGCCATGGCATCTCCTGCCATGTGGACGTGCTGCGGCCGCACAGCCGTGGCAGCGTCGAGCTGGCCGGGCCCGACCCGCTGGCCGCACCGCGCATCGACCCGCGCTTCCTCAGCGACGAGCGCGATCTGCAGTTGCTCGTCAAGGGCGCGCAGATCCAGCAGCGCCTCGTCGAGTCCTCGCCCTTCGACGGCATCCGCGGCGAGATGCTCTACCCGGTGCGCGCCGATGACGAAGCCGGCCTCATCGCCGACATCCGCGCTCGCGCCGACACGCAATACCACCCGGTGGGCACTTGCAAGATGGGGCGCGATGCGATGGCCGTCGTCGACGACCGCTTGCGCGTGCACGGCGTGGGCGGCCTGCGCGTCGTCGACGCTTCCGTCATGCCGACGCTGATCGGCGGCAACACCAATGCACCCACCATCATGATCGGCGAGAAGGCCGCCGATCTCATCCGCGCGGACGCGCGCTGACTCGGAGACCACGGATGAAAACACTGACCCTGCTCGCCGCAGTCCTGGCCCTGGCCGGCTGCAGCCGTGAATCTGCGGTCCCATCCGGCGACGCCAGCGCCACGACGGTGCAAGCGAACGCCGAGTTCGCCAAGTCGCTGCCGCTGGACGAGGCCCAAGGCTTCGAGGACGCCAAGCGCGGCCTCATCGCCCGCCCCGAGGGCAAGATCCTCGCGGCCGATGGCAGCGTGCTCATCGACTTCGACGCCTTCAAGTTCGTCGATGGTGCAGCCCCCTCCAGCGTCAACCCCAGCCTGTGGCGCCACGCCAAGCTGAACGCGCAGATCGGCCTCTTCAAGGTCGTCGACGGCGTCTACCAGCTGCGCGGTTTCGACATGGGCAACATCACGCTGATCGAAGGCCAGACCGGCTGGATCGTCGTCGACGCGCTGACCTGCCGCGAGACGGCTGCCGCGGCCCTGGCCTTCGCGCGCAAGCATCTGGGCGACAAGCCCGTCACCGCCCTGCTGTTCTCGCACAGCCACATCGACCATTTCGGCGGCGCCCTGGGCGTGCTGACACCCGAGCAGGCGCGCACGGTGCCCGTCATCGCCTCCGCCGGCTTCATGGAAGAAGCCACCAGCGAGAACGTCATGGTCGGCACCGCCATGGGCCGCCGCTCGCACTTCCAGTTCGGCAAGAACCTGGAGCGTTCTGCCAAGGGCCTGGTCGACACCGGCCTGGGCAAGGCGGTGGGCTACGGCACCTTCGGCGTGCTGGCGCCCACCGACCTCATCACCCAGCCCACCGAGGAGCGCTTGCTGGACGGCGTGCGCTTCGTCTTCCACAACGTGCCCGGCGCCGAGGCACCGGCCGAGATGACCTTCTCGGTGCCGTCACTCAAGCTCTACGGCGGCGCCGAGAACCTCGCGCAGACCATGCACAACCTGCTGCCGGTGCGTGGCGCCAAGGTGCGCGACGCGCTGCGCTGGGCCGGCTATATGCAGAGCGCGCTGGACCAGCTCGGCGACGCCGAGGTCTATGTCGGCCAGCACAACTGGCCCGTCTGGGGGCATGAGCGCATCGCCGACTTCATCACCAAGCATCGCGACGTCTACAAATACACCCACGACCAGACCGTGCGCCTCATCAACGCCGGCCTGACGCCGGCCGAGATCGCCGACCAGATCCGCCTGCCCAAGTCGCTGCAGAACCATTTCGGCGCGCGCGGCTACTACGGCGACTTGCGCCACAACGTGAAGGCCGTCTACCAGTTCTACCTCGGCGCCTACGACGGCAACCCGGCCCACCTCGACCCGCTGCCGCCGGTGGACGTCGCCAAGCGCTATGTGGCGCTGGCCGGTGGCGCCGACAAGGCCGTGGCCGCCGCGCAGACCGCCTTCGACCAGGGTGACTACCGCTGGGCCGCCGAGCTGCTGAACCACGTCGTCTTCGCCGACGCCGGCAACCAGGCGGCGCGCGAGCTGCTGGCGCGCGCCTATGACCAGCTCGGCTTCGTCGCCGAAGCCTCCACCTGGCGCAACAGCTATCTGACGGCTGCGGCCGAGCTGCGCGGCGGCGCGCCCAAGCAGGGCGTCAACCGTGCGGCCTTCCTGGACATGCTGGCCCAGACGCCCATCGAGCGCTTCCTCGAAGCCATGGCCGCCGGCCTCAACGGCCCCGCCGCCGAGGGCAAGGACTTCAAGATCAACCTGGTGCTGACCGACACGAAAGAGTCCTACGTGCTGTGGATAGAGAACGCCGTGCTGCACCACCGCCGCGCCGAGCCGGCCGCGGATGCGAACGCCACGTTGACGCTGACCAAGGGCTTCTTCGTTCGCATGATGGCTGGCACGGCGGGCGCCAAGGATCTGCTGCTGTCTGACGACGTCAAGGTGAGCGGCAGCAAGATCGACCTGGGGCGCTTTCTGAGCCTGATGGACAAGGCGACGGGCACCTTTCCCATCGTCACACGTTGACATCCGCGCGTCCGGCGGGCTGCATGCAGAATCGGCCATTCCTCCCCACGGATTGGAATGACTCGTGAAACGCATGCCCACCGCGCTGGCTCTTGCCGGCCTGCTGATCGCCACCTCCACGATGGCGGCTGACGAGGCCCCCTCGACGATCGACAAGATCGAAGGCGCCGTGGCGCGCGGCGCCCAGGCGGCGGCCAGCGGTGTCGCCCGCGGCGTGCATGCGGCGGCGAGCGGCATCGAGCGCGGTGCCAAGGCGACGGTGCGCGGCATCGAACGCGGCGCCAGCGCCACGGCCCGCGGGGTGTCCAAGGGCGTGGATGCGGCGGCCAGCGGCGTCAAGAAAGGCGCCGACGCGACCAACAACGCGGTGCGCAAGACCTCAGACAAGATCCAGGGCAGCGGCAGCGCGCCGGCCTCGGGCTCGTCCTCGAATTAGTCAAGCGGCCAGGGCATGGCCTTGGGCATCTTGCTGGGCTCGTCGGGCTCGGCGGGCTTGAGGGTCTTGTGGCCGGGTGCCTCGGCCTCGCGCCACCAGGGCCTGGCCGGCTCGCCCTTGGCCGGCTCCACGGCCTCGCCCAGGCGGGGCATCAGCAGCTGGGCGCCCTGCCTGGGGCCGAGTTCGAGCAGGGTCTCGGCCGGTGCATCCCAATCATGCAAGGCCAGCGAGAAGGTGCCCCAGTGCACTGGCAGGAAGGCACCGCCGCCCAGCAGCTGGTAAGCCTTCAGCGCGTTCTCGGGCCCGAGGTGGATGTCGCCCCAGGAGGGGTGGAAGGCGCCGACCTCGAGCATGACGAGGTCGAAGGCGCCGAAGCGCTCGCGGATGGCGGCGTATTCGCTCGTCAGGCCGGTGTCGCCGCTGAAGAAGACGCGGTGTTTTGGCGTCTCGATGACGATGGACGACCACAGCGTCGCGTTGCGGTCGTTCAGCGACCGGCCCGAGAAGTGCTGCGAAGGCGCGGCATGGATGCGCAGCTCGCCCTGGGGTGCCTGCCAGTGTTCCCACCAGTCCAGCTCGACGATGCGCTCGGCCGGGATGCCCCAGGCTTCCAGGTGGGCGCCGACGCCGAGCGAGGTGATGAAGGGCACGTCCTGCAGCTTCACCAGCTCCTTGACCGTGGCCATGTCCAGGTGGTCGTAGTGGTCGTGGGAGATGACGACGGCGTCGAGCCTGGGCACGGCCTTGAGCGCCAGCGGCACGGGCTGGAAGCGCTTGGGGCCGGCCAGCTGCGACGGCGAGGCGCGCTTGCCCCAGACGGGGTCGGTCAGCACGCGAAAACCATCGATCTCGATCATCACCGTAGAGTGGCCCAGCCAGGTGGCACGCAGGCCGGTGTCGGTGGGCTTGAGCCAGGCGTCCAGCGGGTTGTGCGCGGGCAGGGGGCCGGCCGGCGTGCGGCGGCCCTCGGAGCAGAGGAAGTCGCCCAGCGACGGCCTCTCGCTGCGGTCACGCAGCCCCGGCTGGATGGGGTGGACGTTGCGAAAGCCCTCGCCCGTATCCGTCACCAGGTATTGCGGCGAGCCCCGCATGCGTTCGAGACGGAGGCCGGTGGCGCGTTTGCCGAGTGACTTCATGGCAGGGAGTGTTGGGGCGAATCTGCCGAGATGGCGGCGTGGCGTGGGCTTTCAAGGCCGTGGGCGGCACGCGCCTTCAGGCATTGGCTGTCGCCGGGCTGCACGCCGCGGCAGGTGCTGGAGCGCTGGGCATAGATGCCGCAGGACACCGCATCGCCCACCTCGCCTTGCAGTGCAATGCAGCGAACGGGCCGCGTCTCGGTGCCGAGCATGCAGCGATGCAGAGAGCCCACCGGCCGCGTCAGCGCCACGGGCACCGTGCCGCCCGGCGCGTCGTCGGCCTCGGCCCAGTAGAAGGACACGCGGAAGACGGCGCAGCAGGCGCCGCAGCGTTGGCAGTCGAGCTCGCCGTCCATGCGGCGTCTCAGGCCTCGGCAATCGCCGCGATGGACACCTTCAGCCCCGGGACGCGCGCCGGCAACTTGGCCCCCTGGCGAGCCGGTGGATCGACCGGGAACCAGCGCAGGTATTCCTCGTTCATGCCGGCGAAGTCGTCCTCGTCGGCCAGCACGATGGTCACGCTGACGATCCTGTCCATGGCGCTGCCCGCGGCCTCCAGGATGGCGGCGATGTTGGTCAGGCACTGGCGTGTCTGCTCCTGCACCGTTGTGCCGACGAACTGGCCGGTCTCGGGGTCCGTCGGCGCCGTGCCGGACACGAAGACCAGGCCGGCGGCCTTGACGGCCTGGCTGTAGGTCGGCGGCGGCTTGGCGGCCTTGGGGGTGTAGACGATGTCGCGGGGCATGCCATCTCCTCTTTAATTGCCATTCTTTCGGGCCGAGCGCCGGGCCGCTCCCTATCCGGCCCGCCATGGCGATGTGCTTGCGGCTCAATGCTGCAAGCATCGCCGTCCCCTCGGGGGACCGACCAAGGTACGCCTTGGACGAGGGGCTCCATTTCAGACCGGCTGATGGCGCGTGCCGGCACCCATCGTGATGAAGAACATGCGGCTGGGCCGGAGCACCTTGGCCGTGTGCCAGACGCCGCGCGGCACGACGACGGCGCCGCGGTCGGTGATGCGCTGGGCGGTGGCGACGCCTTCGCTCGTCTCCATCAGGAACTCGATGTCGCCATCCAGCAGGTAGACGAACTCCTCGCCGTTGGGGTGCATCTCCCAGCTGCCCCAGTCGGCGTCGCAGAGGAATTCCGACACCAGCCAGTCCTTGCCCATGGCGTCCAGGGCCTCCTGCGACTGACTCCAGAACTCGCGGCCGCCGACCTCCTGGTGGATGGCGCCGGTGGCGCTGAGCAGGGCATAGGTTTCGTCGGGCAGGAACTTCATGTGAAAGGGCCTCCTGGCGCCGATTGTGCGGGGCCGGTGTGCAACATGCCGCAACCGAGCCGCTTGAAATGTCGACCGGCGGCGGCATCTGCGTTCCATGCCTTCCGTCATCAAGCTTGCCGTCCCTGCCGAACTGCTGGTCCTCGTGCGCCTGGCGCAGTTGCTGCAATCCTTGGAGGGTCTGGGCCATGCCGCGGACCCGCACCAGTACCAGCTGCTGGTCACAAAGCTCAGCGCGGAGCTGAGCGAGCACCAGGGCCACGAGATGTTGTCCGGCCTGCTCGACCATTTCCCGGCGGCTGCCGAGGTCTACGAGAACCTGCAATACGCCCATGCCGGTCTGTGCCGGGTGCCGCTGGAGGTGTCGTTGACGTCGGAGCTGACGACGCGCGAGCTGCTGGGGCGGATGAAGAAGGCGAACTAGGAGCGGCGCAGCCCGATCTCGAACACCACGCCGTCATCCACATTGCGCGCCGCGATGCTGCCGCCCATCTTGGCCAGATAGGTCTTGGCGACGAACAGGCCTTGGCCGCGCCGCTGACCGTTCTCCGGCTCGGCGTCGCTGACGCCGTAGTCGAAGATGCGCGCGAGTTGGTCGTCAGCGATCTGTGGGCCCTGGTTGTGGATGTTGACGGCGGCCAGCTCGCCCTCAACGCGCAGCGCCAGCGTGATCGCGGTGCCCGGCACGCGGTAGCGGTCGGCGTTGCTCAGCACATGGGTGATGACGTCTTCCAGCGGGTATTCGTCGGCCTGCACCCAGACGGGCTCGCCCGGCGCGTAGCTCACGTTGGCGATGCCGGCATAGGCCGCGTTCTCCGCCACCTGGCGCAGGAAGGCGTCCAGGTCCAGCCGCCCCACGGCCAGCGTCGCGGCGGCCAGGGCCTCGCTCGGTGAGGCCTGGCCATAGAGCACCTTGACGGCCTGCTGCATGCGCTGCACATAGCGCCGGCTCGGGTCGGTGTCGCCCGCGTGCAGCAGCATCAATGACTGCAGCGGCGACATGATCTCGTGGCCCACGGCATGCCATTGGTCGTGCTCGCGCTCGGCACGCAGCTGCTCGCGGCGCAGGCTGTCGCGGGCATGCTGCAGCAGGTCAGACAGGCTGCCGGCCAGGATGCCCAGTTCGTCGCGGCCGCGCAGGTCGGCCACGTCCAGCGTGCCGAGCTCGAAGCGCTCCGGCGACTGCAGTTGGTGGGACAGCGCCGCGGCGCGTTTCGTCAGCGTCGCGACGCGGCGGATCAGGCCCATCTCGATGATGAGCCAGGCCAGCGCTATGGATCCCAGCATGGCGCCCACCGGCCAGGCCAGGCGGGCGGCGCTGGCGCTCAGGGACCGGTCCAGGCCTTGCAGATCACCGGTCAGCGTGACGTCGAAGCGGCCGGCCGGTGTCGTCACGCTGTCCTTGGCCTGCAGCGTGCGCGGCGTGGCCGGCGAGGGCAGGTGCTGGATCAGCGCCGTCAACCAGGGCGAGGGCGGCGTGCCGGTCTCTTCGGCGCCCTGCAGCAGCGCGACGACGTTGTTGCCACGCAGGATCTTCAGCGTCTCGCCGGGCGACAGCGTGCCCGACAGTCGCGCCAGCGTCAGCGGTGCCTGGCCCTCCGATGCCGCGCTGTCGAACAGCGTGGCGTCGCCCGGGCCGAGCAGGGCCAGGCGCAGGCCGGTGCGGGACAGGTCGGCAGGTGGCCACTGCGGGCCGCCGGGGCGGAAAAGGGCTTCGCGAAAGGCCTCCACCGGCAGGCGGATGGACACGGTCGTGCGGCGCGGGCAGGGCTCGGCGGTGCTGAGGCAGGGGCCTTCGCGCCACACCCAGCCGCGGAAGTCGCGCTGCGGGCGGGCCTTGTGCGGCAGCGTCGTCGTGTTGTCGGCGGCCTGTACGGCGAAGCCGGGCAGCTGGCCGCGCTGGGCGTCCAGCATCTCGACGGGCGCCAGCCAATGCTGCTCGACGCCATCGCGCTGCAGGCTGATGCGCACGCGGTGCACGTCGGCCAGGTCCAGCGCGCCGCGCTCGCGCGAGACCAGCGGCGGCGCGTCCAGGCCGGCCACGAGGTAGACGAAGCCGCCCGCATAGGCATTGCTGCCCACGGCAGTGCACAGGCTGGCGCCGCCCGGGTATTGCAGCGCGCAGCCGGCCATGTCGACGGCGCGCTGCGCCTTGGTCGCGTCGTCGAAGTCGATGGCGGCAAAGGGCAGCACCAGGGGCGCCACCCACCCGGCTTCGAGCTGCGCCGGCTCGGGGTTCATCAGCGCCAGCTGGCCCGACGGGTGGCGCAGCTGCGCGACGACCTCGGCCAGCGACTTGGCGAAGGTCTGCTCATAGCGCTGGGCGTTGCGCTGGCGTTCCTCGTTCAGCAGCGCGACGGCCAGCGCCAGCGTGGCCAGGGCCAGGGCGATGAAGACGAGGTGGAAGACGATGCGGTTGCGGAACGCCGCCAGCCCCAGGCGCGGCATGTCGGGCAGCGGGAAATCAACCCGGCCGAGCCTCATCCGCCGCTGGTCCAGCGAAAGCCCCGCATCGGGATGTTCTCGATGCCGTCAAACGTCGGGTCCACGTCCCTGAACGCATCGCGGATGGTCGCCACATGCTTGCGCACGTTGTCGCGGTTGCGGCCGCTCTTCACCACGTCGAACAGTTCCTCGTAGCTGACCACCTCGCCGGCGCGCGCATGCAGCGTCGCGAGGATGCGCTGGGCCGTCAGCGGCAGGTTGATGCGCTGGCCGCGCCACATCGGCGTGCGCTGCTTCAGCGGGTCGAGCTGCAGGCTTTCGTCGCCGGCCTTCGTGGCCGGCTTCGGCGCCGGCTCACGCAGCCGCGCCGTGCGCAGGATGTCCAGGAAGGTCTCGATGAACTCGGCCTCGTCGAAGGTCGTCTTCTGCAGATAGTCCCAGGCGTCCAGCGCCTTCATGATGCTGCGGTAGATGGCCGCCGGCATGGCCGACACCACCAGCACCGGCGTGCCCAGGCCCTGCTTGTTGATCTCGTTGATCAGCGCGACGCCGGCATTGCGCTCGCGGCCCAGTTCGATGTCGAGCACGACGAGGTCATAGCGTTCGCGCAGCAGGGCGGCTTCGGCGGCGTCGCGGTCCAACCATTGGTCGACGGTCAGCTCGGGGCGGGCGGCACGAATCCAGCCGGCCAGCTGTTCGCTGGTGGTGGGGTCGTCTTCGATGACGGCGATGCGGGGCATGGCGGGGATTATCTGGAGTGGCGCCCGAGGCGCCGCGGAAGGATTCTTCCGCCCAGCCTCAGGCGGCCCGCACCAGGCGCCAGAAGCCGAAGGGGTTGGCGTACAGCGAGTCGTCTTCGTAGCCCGGGCCGGGATCGTCCAGCAGCCGGTAGACGGGCGCATCCTGTGCCGCGCCAAAGGTCTGCCCCGCGCGGATGGTGGGCGACTCGGTGAACAGATAGCGGGTGAAGGCGCGCAGCAGCTCGACCGCTTCGGCCGTGTCGCCGTCGTTGTCGACGATGGCGTCACGCAGGCCCAGGTTGTGCATGCCGCAGGAATACACCTGGGGCCCGGTGACGTAGAGCACATAGGCGCGGTGGGCACTGAAAAGATGCAGATGGGCGCACAGCTCCCGCCAGTCGGCCGGTGGGTGCGCCACGCCGCTGCTCTCCACCTTGACGCCCAGACCGCCGGCTTCCAGCAACGCGTCGGCGGCTTGCATCAGCGCCTCGGCCGTCATCGCGACGCCCCCGTCGACCACCAGATAGGCCACGGCGCTGTGATCGGCGATGCGCTGCATCTCGGGCGTGCCCACCCAATGGGGCCCCGCCGCGCGAAAGGCCGCCGCCATCCGATCGTCCCGGGCCTGGAAGTCCAGCTCGCAGGTCTGCTTGGTTTGCATGTTCATGAGGACCTGACCCGCGAAGATATAGCCGCTGCCGCCGCGGGCAATGGCCTGGACCAAATCCGAGCGGGACTCCCAGGGGCCGGGGATGCAAAGGACGGTCAGGGGAGCGCTTGTGTTTTCGGGCATGAGATGAGCGGGCTCGTCGATGGCGGGTTTGTCCCGGAGTGGCGACTGGCTGTCAACCGGCACGGGCCGCAGCGATGGCCAGCCAGGGCTAACCCCGGGGCGCCGGCGCGTGGCGCGGCAGTTTTCACCGATGTTTCGTTGGCATAGTCGCGGCCTCAAAACCTGGCAGACCACGGACCCTTCCCATGCATTTCGTCGCTCGCGCCCGCACGCTGGCCCTGTTCACGTTTCTGGCGGCCATGGCCGCAGCAGCCCAGGCCCAGGCGACCTCCGGGCCGCGCTACGGCAGCAAGGACGACCTGCGACAGTGCATGGACGGCGAGGACAAGCTCAAACTCGAGCAGGCGTCGCTGCAGAAGAAGGCCGACAGGCACAAGGCGGTCTTGAAGCAGTTCCAGGATGAGGTGCAAGCGCATGTCGCGTTGCAGAAGACGGTCGATGGATCGGACGAAAAGGCCGTCAACGCCTACAACGAGCAGATGGATGCGCTGAACGCGCGCGTCGAGCCCATCAATCGCGAAGCGACGGAGCAACAAGCCACCGTCGACGATTTCCATGCACGCACCTATGCGCACAACAAGCGCTGCGCCGGCATGGTCTATCGCATCTCGGACATACGGGCGATCGAAAAGGAACGCGCCGCCGCGGCCAAGGCCAAGGCCGGCAAGCCGTCCTGACCCCGGGGGTGATCAGACCTGGGCTATCCACGCCCGCAGCAAGGCCTGCAGCGCGGGCAGCTTGGCGGTGAAGTCGGCGGCCGAGCTGAACTCGACCTGCGCGCGGTCCTTGCCCAGCCACTTCAGCAGGCCGGCGGGGTCGGGAACGTCGAGGCCGCCCTCGCCTTCATCAGGCAGGGCGCGCACCTTGGCGCCCAGGTGCAGGATCAGCCCGAGGCCGCTCTTGCTGCGCAGATGCGTCGTGGCGAAGTAGTCGGTCGTGCGCCAGCTCGGCGCATTCCACTTGATGCCTTCGGCGACGGACGGGTCGACGGCGAGCATGGCCCGGCGCAGCGTCTCGATCTCGGCCTTGAAGGGATGGTCGAGGGTCGCCATGAACTGGTCGACGGCTTGCGGGGTGTCGGCGGCGGTCAGTTTGGGCATGGGGCCTGCCAAAGTGGCGGTGGTTGGCGGGGATTCTCAGGTCTGGCCACGAGCGACGGTTTGCCGGCATAGTCGCCCGCTCACCACTCCCACCTGGAGCCATGGGCATCTGCCTCATCGCCTACTCTGTCAGCGCATCCCATCTGGACGCGGTCCTCGCCGAGCCCGCGCTCGCTTGGCGTGTGCTCGAAGCCGAAGATGACTCGAGCTATCTCGAGCAACTGGCCGCCGACAACCGGACCTCGTGGCTGCTGCGGCTGCTGGGCAAGGCGAAACCTCCACGGGCGCCGAGCACGCTCAGCCTCGCGGACGCGGAGCGCAGGGAGCTCGATGTCGACAAGGCCTGGGACGGACTCAGGCACTGCATCGCGCTTTGCGCACCAGGTGCGCCGAATTTCTTCGAGGGTGACGGCAAGGTCGGCACTTTCGAAGTGGGTTATGGCCCCGCGCTCCATGTCAGGCCCGACACCATCGCGAAATGCGCAGCAGCCATCGAATCGCTGGACGAGGACACGCTGTTGAAGGCGTTCCGGACCGCGGACTTCAAGGGCGTCTATCTGGAAGCGCTGTGGAAGCGGCAGGACGAAGAGGCCGAGTCCTATCTGCTGGAAAACTATCGCGACTTCAGGCAGTTCATCCAACATTGCGCCGCTCGCAGGCAGGCTGCCCTCCTTCAGTACACCTAGAGCAAGACCCTCCCCGTGATCACCTGCTATCTGCGCTACGTCATCGACCCCAACAAGCTGCAAGAGTTCGAGCACTACGGCAAGCTCTGGCTGCCGCTGGTGGCGAAGTTCGGTGGCACCCATCACGGCTATTTCCTGCCGTCCGAGGGCGCCAACAACATCGCCCTGGCCCTGTTCTCCTTCCCGTCGCTGGCGGCCTATGAGGACTACCGCCAGCGCTCGCTGCAAGACTCGGAATGCCAGGCCGCCTTCGCCTATGCGAAGGAGACGCAGTGCTTCCTGAGCTATGAGCGCAGCTTCTTCAGGCCCGTGCTGGCGGGCGATGCCTAGGCTTCCCGATCATTGATCGGCGGTGGCGCCCGCTGAGCGACCGTCCTATGCTCGATGCGCGGCCAAGCCGGCACGAGCGAAAGGACTGCATATGCTGAACAGCGCTCCCGTCACGACGATGCTGCCCGTGGCCGACATGGCCCGGGCCCGGGCCTTCTACGAGGGCTGCCTGGGGCTGGTGCCTGGTGGCCTGAAGCCGGATGGCAAATTCGTCTACAACGTGGCCGGCAGCACGCTGGCCCTCTTCCCCAAGCCCGGGGGCACCAAGGCCGACCACACGGCCATCAGCTTCAAGGTGGACGACATCGCGGCCAGCATCGCCGAGTTGAAGCGGGCGGGCGTGGTGTTCGAGGACTACGACTACCCGGACTTCAAGACGGTCGACCATGTCTGCGTGCTGGGGTCAGAGAAGGCGGCGTGGTTCAAGGACCCGGAGGGGAATTACCTCTGCATCCACGAGGACCTGGCCTAGCTGCCGATCACCCCGCAGGCCACGCGGGCGCCGCCGCCGCCCAGCGGCATGGGGTGGTCGGAGTGGTTGTCGCCACCGGCATGCACCATCAGTGCGTGGTTCTTCACGTCGGCCAGCTTGAGACGCGGGCCCAGAACGGGCGACGTGGCTGTGCCGTCGGCGGCCGCGTAGAGCGGCGGCAGGTCGCCCAGATGGCCATCGCCCCAGGGCTCGCCATGCTTCTTGGTGCCCAGCGGGTCGAGATGGCCGCCAGCAGCGCCGGCCGGCACCGTGGCGCCATTGCTCTCGCCGGGCGCGCAGGAGGGCTTCTCATGGAGGTGGAAGCCATGCAGGCCGGGCGGCAGCCCTTTCAGTGCGGGATAGAAGGCCAGGCCATAGGGCGTCTCGACGATGCGGACGGTGCCGAGGGCGGCGCCGTCGCCCTGCTTCTCGGCGGCGCTGACGTTCACGGTGACGTCGGCGGCCAGGGCCGCGGCGCTGGCGAGCAGGCAGGCGGCGGCGAGACAGATGCTTTTCATCGCGGGCTCCATGGGGTCGGACGGCCAGGATAGTGAATGCGCGAGCTTGTGCCTGGCTGACGCGTACCGGTTTGTCGGTACAGGGTGGGCATCAGGGCTTGATGTAGGCGAAGCCCTGGCCCTGCAGCCGGGCGACGCGGACGACGCCGGACGGCGTGTACTCGGCCTCGGGAATGAACTGCTCCTTCTTCAGCCCGCGGCCCTTCATGGTGTTTTCGCAGACCTCGAACTTCACGCCGCGGGCCTTCAAGGCTGTGACCTGGGCRGCATAGTCGGCGGCGTTGGCGTCCTTGTAGCCCGGCATCAGCATGTCGACGCCGGGGCCCAGGGCCACGACGGTGATCTGCGCGCCGGGGTCTCCATCCAGGTGGTTGCGGATGTTGCGCAGGCCCTTGAAGGCCTGGGTCGAGGCATCGTCGAAGTGATAGACCACGCGCTGCTGCGCCAGTGCATGCGTCGCCGCGAAGGACAGCAGCAGGGCCGCGAACATCAGTCTGAGGAATCTCATCGCCATCTCCTTGGACATTGGGGCCGGCTTTCCAAATCCGGCACATGGCAGTGTCGCTGCGGAAGATTCCTTCCGCCCTCCCGGAAGACAGCCACCCCGCGCCGCTCTCGTCCCTTCCCGCATGACGGGGAACCATGGCCGCCATGCATCGCAACAACCACTCGGCGATGCAGGAGCCAAGGAAACCACCATCATGCTGCAACGCCTCAAGACCCTCGTCGCTTCCCTCCGCAACGCATTCGGCCGCGGCGCCAGCCACGGCTTCGAGGCCCATTCCAACGCCGATTTCGACGCTGCGCCCACCGCCGCGTTTCCCCTGCGCCGCGCCCTGCCCCCGCTGCTGATCCTGGCGGCCGTGACGGGCGTGGGCTATGCCGTCGTCATGCACCCGCCCCTGCAGGCCGTTCCCCACGGCCAGGCGGCACTGCGCACCAACCAGTTCAGCGGCGGCACCCAGGAGTTCCGTGAAGGCAGCCTGCTGCGCGTTCCCGGCCTGCACGAGGTGCGCCTGTTCCCGCTGCGCGACCAGACCTACCACCCCGAGGCCATCGCCAAGGCGGGCGGCCCGGCGCCGCTGCAATCGGTCGAAGGCCTGTCCCTGGGCCTGGACATGAATGTGCGCTGGGCCGTGGACGACAAGCGCCTGGCCGAGTTGTCGCGCAAGCTGCCGGACAACATCGAGGCTGACGTCATCGCGCCGGCCGTGCAGGCCGTCGTCTATAAGCAGATCGCCAAGCACACGGTGCGCGAGATCTTCTCCAGCCAGCGTGCCGAGATCGCCAGCGCGCTGGAGGCCGAGCTGCGCGCCAAGCTGGCGAGTGACGGCATCCTGCTGAAGAGCGTGCAGATCGGCTCGGTGGACCTGCCGCCCGACTACCGCCGCGGCATGGACAACCTGCTCGCCGACAGCCTGGCCAGCGAACGCATGCGCTACACGCTGGAGATCGCCGACAAGAAGGTCAAGGAAACTGAGCTGACCGCCGCCGCCGACAAGGTGCGCCGCGAGACGGCCGCCGAGGCCGCCGGCCGCGAGCAGATCATTGCGGCCAAGGCCCAGGAAGAGGCCATGAAGCATGTGCTGCCCTTCAAGCAGAAGCAGATCGAGCAGCGCGCCCTCGAAGCCCAGGCCGACAGCGCTGCGCGCGTCCAGCAGGCCGAAGGCTCGGCCAAGGCGCGCCGCATCGAGATCGACGCCGAGGCCGCCGCGCGCCAGAAGCTGGCCGATGCCGAGGCCTACCGCCTGAACCAGGTGGGCAAGGCCAATGCCAGCCAGATGGCGGCCGAGGGCGCCCTGCTGACCAGGCACCCGCTGCTGGTGCAGAAGGCCATGGCCGACAAGCTCTCGGACAAGGTGCAGGTCATCATCGCGCCGCCCGGCTCGGGAGGCTTCATCGGCAATGCGCTGCTCGGCGGCACCTCGCCCCAGCCCAAGTCCGCCGCCGCTGAAGGCCATGGCGAAGCCACGGAGAAGGAGTAAGCCATCATGCGTCGCTTTGCTTTGATCGTCGTCGCCTCCGCGGTGGCCGCCATCGTCATGACCAAGGCGGAGGCCGCGCCTGCGCCCGAACTGCCCGCCTTCCCGCGCGCCGGCCTCGTCGTGCAGGACGCGCCGCTGCGCGGTGCGCCGCGCGACACGGCCTCGCTGCAGGCCCAGATGGGTCGCGGCGAGGCGCTGGAGATTCGCGCCGAGCGCGGTGACCATTGGCAGGTCTGGGACTACCGCCGCGAGCGCGGCGGCTGGATGCGCAAGGGCCAGATCCTCGTGATGCCTCGTGGTGACGGCGCCAGCGCCGAACTCCTTGCCCAACTTCGACTTTCACGCCAGCAATGGGGCACCGAAGGCCTGGGCCTGGGCCTGGCCGCGGCCTATGTGCAGCTGGCCACGCCGGCCGAGCTGGCCGGCCCTGGCGGCGCCGAGGCGATGGAAGCCATGGGCACGTTTGCTGAGCGCATTGCCGACCGCGCCTCCACGCCGGCCGCCAAGCCGCTGGAGGGCCAGCTGGCCGCGCAGATGGACGTGGCGGCGCGCTATGGCCTGAAGTTCGAGTCCTTCGATGCCGAGGAGGGCCGCGTGCAGGTCTGCTATGACGGCGAGGCCTTCCGCCGCATGCTCGTCACGGCCGCCACGCCCGAGCAGCGCGTGCGCGCCGCGCTGGCCATCACGCGGCCCGACTGCCTGAACCCGCGCGCCACGCCGCGCGAGGCCGAGGCGCGCGACCAGTGGCGCCAGCAGGTGCTGGCCCAGGTGGATGCCGCCACGCTGCCGGTGCACTGGAAGAACCGCCTGCTGATGCGCCGTGCCTCGGTCGCCGCGAGTCTGGCCTTTGCCCAGACCCGCCGTGGCGCGGGCGGTGAAGCGGTGCCGGCCCTGGCCGAATTCGCCGGTGTCACGCCGACCGAGCTGACCGAGGACGATCAGGCCGCCTACGCCGATGCGGCCATGCGCGTGAATGCCGCGCGCTGGTTGGGTACGGCCGCCACGGCGCGCGATTTCGGCGCCCTGCAACTGGCGCTGCAGCCAGGCGCCGATGGCGAGCGTTGCATCGAGCTGAAGGAAGGCGGCAAGCTGGTCGCGCGCCGCTGCAGCTATGGCCAGATCGCGCTGGCCTCGGCCTCGCTGAACCGCGAGGGCCGCGCCCTGGCCGTGGCCGCTCAGCCGCTGGATGGCTGGCGCGAGCTGTGGGTCTTCTTGAAGGAGCCGGGCAAGAACGGCGGCTGGCGCATCGAGGTCATGCCGCCGGCGCCGGCCCAGCCGGGCCTGGGCGTGGCCGAGTTCGCCGGCTGGGTGCCGGGCGGCACGCAGATGCTGCTGGCCCGCGAGTTCCGCGCCGAAGGCAAGTACCGCCGCAGCTTCGAGGTCGTGTCGCTCGCCAACCTGGCCACCGAGCGGCAGTCTGCTGAGCCCGCGCTGATGGGTGCCTTCCAGCGCTGGAGCGACCCCGCCTGGCGCGGCGCCTCGCCGATCCGGCGGTGACTGGCACAAATTCACCTTGGAGCGCGTCGGTTCACAGGGGCTATGAGAGACTCTTCCTATGAGCTTTGTTGGCCTCGGCGTCTATCCAATTAAGCAAGCGGCTCGGCTTGTTGGAGCCGATGCCGTCGCTGTTCGTCGCTGGCTGCTTGGATATCGCCGCCGCGGACAGGACTACCAGCCGTTGTGGGCGCCGGAAATAGCTCAGACGGCGTTTGACGAGCCTGTGATCGGCTTCAGAGACTTGTTGGAGCTGCGGTTGGTGGCAGCTTTTGCAAAGCACGGGGTCAGCCTCAAGCTGATACGTGCAACAGCAGACTTTGCTCGCAATGAGTTCGGAACGGACTACCCGCTTACGACCCGGCGATTTCTGACCGATGGCAAGACGATTTTTCTAGAAGCCAAGAAGTCGACTGACGCCGGCGAAATGCTTGATGTGCCGAAACGGCAACTTGTCTTCTCCGACATCATTCGACCTTCGCTGTATTCAGGCATCGAATACGACGGGAAGCGTGCTCGCCGCTGGTACCCGCTCGGCGATGACAAAAAGATGATCGTGCTGGACCCTCAAATCCAGTTCGGTTCTCCAATTGTTGCCGCGTCAGGAATTCCCACCGACACCCTTCATGCCGCCTTCTTGGCCGAGGGCCGTGATCGCAATGCTGTCGCGCGAATATTCGGCATCACACCCAAAGAGGTTGATGCTGCCGTTCGGTTCGAGAACAAGCTGGCAGCTTGAAGTTCTTCTTCGACAACAACCTTTCGCCGCATATCGCTCACGCGATGCGAGAGTTGTCGAAGGTCCGACCGGAAGTCCAAAGAGTGATCCATCTTGCGGATATGTTTCCGCGCAATGTTGGCGATCTAGCTTGGATAGCGGGTCTAGCTGAAGACGGACCATGGGTTGTCCTGACTCTAGATCGCATGAAGAAGCAGGGCGGCGCTGAAAGGGAAGCCTTGAGGCAGTCAGGCCACATGATTTTTTTACTGGAACAGCAGTGGAGTAAGCAGACCTATTGGCTTCAAGCTGAGCGATTGGTCAGATGGTGGCCTCAGGTGGTTAACCAGGCCTCGATCGCAGAGGGTGGCGCCTTCGTCATCCCGTGGCACCACAGCTCCCAGGCAAAGTTCAAGGTCGTCAAGCTGTAAGTGCGCCTGCGCTCACGGACCTTCATGCCGCCAGCGCCAATGCCGCATCGCGCTGCAGCGGCAGTTCCAGCCGGGCGACCGTGCCCTGGCCCGGCTGGCTCTCCAGCTCCAGGCTGCCGCCCAGCATGCCGCGGACCAGGCTGTGCGCGACGAACAGGCCCAGGCCGCTGCCGCCCTGGCCGAAGGTCGTCGTGAAGAAGGGTTCGAAGGCCCGCGCCAGATCGGCCGGTGCCATGCCGGCGCCGTTGTCGCGCACCTCCAGCGTCAGCCGGTTGTCGCCACTGCGGTGCGCCGTGACGCGGATCTGGCCGCCGCTGTGGTCGCGGAAGGCGTGCCGGCAGGCGTTCTCCAGCAGTTGTTCCAGCACCTGCTGCAGCACTTCGGCGTAGCCCTCGAGCATGAAGCCGTCGGGCAGCTCGCAGGCCAGCTGCGCGCGTTCGCCGGCGAGTCGGGTCAGCACGCGGCCCCAGGCCTGCTGCACGGCGCCGCGCAAGTCGAAGCGCGAGCGTTGCGCGCGGCCGCTGCCTTCGGTGAGCTCCTTGAAGCGGTTGACGAGGCGCAGCGCGCGGTCGACGTTCTGCTCGACGAGCTCGGTGCCGGTGCGCGTCTGCGCGACCCAGTCGGCCAGCTCCTGGCGCTTCAGCGGCGCGCCGCCGGCCATGCGCTCGGCAAAGCCCGTGCTGCCGGCGTGCAGCGCGCTGGCGCTGAGCAGGGCGTTGCCCAGCGGCGTGTTCATCTCGTGGGCGATGCCGGCCAGCAGCTGGCCAAGGGCGGCGAGCTTGCGGCTGTTGACGAGCTCGTCCTGCGTCGCCAGCAGCTCGGCGGTGCGGGCCTGTACCTGCTCTTCCAGCCACTGGGCGGCGCGGCGTCTCTCCTCGTCGCGGCGGGCCTGGTCGATGGCGATGCCGGCCAGATGGCTGGCGGTGTTCAGCGCACTGATCTCCTCGGGGCTGGGCCGGCGGACCTCGCGGTAGTACATCGCGAAGCTGCCGATGACGCCGCCCTTGGCCGCATGGATGGGCGCCGACCAGCAGGCCTTGAAGCCATAGGGCAGGGCCAGGGCCTTGTAGGCCGACCACAGCGGGTGCGTGGCGATGTCATCCACGATGACGAGGCGGTCGTCATGCATGGCCGTGCCGCAGGAACCGGCCGTCGGGCCGATCTCGGCGCCCTCCAGCGCCTGCATGTAGTCGGCCGGCATGCGCGGGCCGGCGCCGACGCGCACATGGCGGCCGTCCAGGTCCAGCAGCAGCACCGTGCAGTAGAGGCCGTCGAACTGCGATTCGATGAGGGCGGTCAGGCGGTTCAGCACGGGCTGCAGCGTGTGGCCGGTGGCCACCATCTCCAGCAGCTCGTTCTTGGACTGGTTCAGCACCTCGGCGAACTGCATGCGGCTGACGTCCACCATGCAGACGGCGACCTGCGGCTCACCATCGCGCTCGGTCAGCGTCAGGTGCAGCTCGTGGGGGCGGCTCTCGCCGGCGCGGGTCTGGAAGCTCCAGGGCAGGCTCAGCGAGCCGGCGCATTGCAGCTGGGCGAACACCTCGCCCAAGGTGTCCGCCGACGGCCGACCATCGGGCTGGCGCAGCGGGCACAGCAGGCCCAGCGGCATGCCGCGCAGGGCCTGCGGGTCGTAGCCCAGCACCTTGGCCCGTCCCGCCGCCGCGCCGATGATGGGCAGCTCCGACGTGGCCTTCACGAGCAATATCGCGACATGGGTCATGTCGTCCATCTCGGCCTCCGCTGAGTTGCGAGCTTATGCAGATCGCTAAGTCCCCAACTGTGCCGCAATCGGGCGCACAACCCAACTGTCAGAAATGAGGGCCGACAGGCGCCAGAATGCCGGCCATTGCCACCGACCCACGGACACGACCATGCCCCAGATGTTGCTCATCGTCGAACCCATAGGCCAACGCGCCGAACGTGGCCGCGTCGCCGGCGAGGCCGTCTACCAGCGCATGCTGGACTTCACCGCCGAGCTCAAGGAGACCGGCCTGCTGCTGGGCACCAATTCGCTGGGCTCGGCGGCCCGGCGCTATGCCAAGCGCGAGGGCGGCGCCCAGGTCTGGGACGGGCCGTTTGCCGAGGCCAAGGAGATGGTGGGCGGCTATTTCCTGCTCGACACCGAGGATCCCGCCGTCGCCATGGCCTGGGCCGAGCGCTGCCCGGCAGCCGAATGGGCGACGGTAGAGATCCGCGGCGTGGGCCCCTGCTACATGTGAAAGGGCTGCGATCTAGGGGGGTTAAGTAATTTCCCGGAGTCTGTCGATTCCGGTCGGCCAGGATCGTCGTGGGAATGAAGGCAGCGAAATCGAACGGTCTGCCTCGCCAAACCCAGGAGACCTGCCATGCGATTCATGATCCAAGTCCGCGCCACCGCCGTCAGCGAGCGTGGCGACCCGCCCGGCCCCGAGTACGCCAAGCTCTTCGAGGAGATGGGCGCCTTCCACGAGGAAATGGCCCGCGCCGGCGTGCTGCTGGACGGCGCCGGCCTGCGCCCCAGCCGTGACGGCTGGCGCCAGCGCTATGAGGCCGATGGCCGCATGGCGCGCATCGACGGCCCCTTCGCCGAGACCAAGGAACTGATCGCCGGCTACACGCTGATCCAGGTGCGTTCCGTCGAGGAGGCCCAGGCCTGGGCGAGCCGCTTCCCCATGCCCTTCGTCGGCATGGCCTGCGAGGTCGAGGTGCGTCGCCTCTACGAGGACGCCGACTTCGCCCCGGGCGGCGACATGGCCATCCGCAGCGAATGAGGAGAGCGACATGAGCAACCTGTCCATCATCCTCATCTGCCTCGGCGTGGCCGTCGCCCTGCTGCTGGCCTATGCCTCGACCCGCCCCGACGAATTCCGTGTCGAGCGCCGCCTGCGCATCGCGGCGTCGGCTGACAAGGTCTGGCCCCTCATCAGCGAGCTGCGTTCCTTCAACCGCTGGAATCCCTATGAGCGCAAGGACCCGCTGATCAAGAGCGCCTACAGCGGCGCCGCGAGCGGCATCGGCTCCCGCTACGACTGGGACAGCAAGGAGGTCGGCAGCGGCAGCCTGGAGATCACCAGCCAGCAGCCCGGCCGCGTCGTGCAGATGAAGCTGGATTTCGTGAAGCCCTTCGAGGCCCACAACCAGGCCGAGTTCGCGCTGCAACCCACCGCCGACGGCGCCACCGAGGTGCGCTGGACGATGAACGGCCCGGCCAACTTCATCAGCAAGTTGATGGGCGTCTTCATCAACATGGACAGGATGGTGGGTCGCGACTTCGAAGATGGCCTGCAGAACCTGCGCCAGATCGCGGAGGCCACGTCATGAAGGACTTGCAGTTCGGCATCGACATCGCAGCGCCGGCCGCACGGGTCTGGGACTGCATGTTCGACCCCCTCGCCTATCGCGACTGGACCAGCGCCTTCGCCGAGGGTTCCTACTTCGAAGGCCACTGGGCCGCGGGCCGCCGGCTGCGCTTCCTGGATCCGCGCGGCTTCGGCATGGAGGCGGTTGTCGACGAGAGCCGGCTGCATGAGGAGTTGTCGCTGCGCCTGGTCGGCGAGATCAAGGACGGCCGACCCGTGGCCGACAGTGCGCTGCACAGCGAGCCGGCCCGGGAACGCTATGTCTTCCAGGCCACGCCCGCCGGCGGGACGCACCTTGTCGTGCACCTGCAGAGCTGGGACGACGGCTTCACCGATTTCCTGCAGACGACCTGGCCCCAGGCCCTGCAACGCCTCAAGGCCCTGTCCGAATCCATCCACTGAAGGGACAAATCATGCAGATCAAGATCACCAGCGTCATGGTCGATGACCAGGACAAGGCCCTGGCCTTCTACACGGACAAGCTGGGCTTCACCAAGATGGCCGACATCCCGATGGGTCCGACCTACCGCTGGCTGACGGTGGTGTCGCCCGATGGCATTGCCGGCGTCGAGCTGGCTTTGGAGCCGATGGGCTTTGCGCCGGCCAAGGTCTACCAGAAGGCCCTGTTTGACGCCAACATCCCCGCCACTGCCTTCGTGACCACCGACGTCGAGGCCGAGGCCGAGAAGCTGCGCGACCGCGGCGTCGTCGTGCGCGGCGAGCCGGTCAACATGGGCCCCATCAAGGCCGTCATGTTCGAGGACAGCTGCGGCAACCTCATCCACCTCGTCCAACCTTTGTGAGCATCGCCATGCACAAGCAGATCTACGTCAACATGCCGGTCAAGGACCTGGCCAAGAGCAAGGCCTTCTTCGAGGCCGTGGGCTACCGCTTCAACCCGCAGTTCACCAACGACAAGGGCGCGGGCATGGAGCTGGGCGAAAACCTCTACGCCATGCTGCTGGCGGAGGACTTCGCGCGGACCTTCACCCCCAAGGCCTTCCCGGATGCCAAGACGGCGACCACCGGCTGGGTCTGCCTCAGCTGCGAAAGCCGCGAGGAAGTCGATGCCCTCGTTGCCAAGGCCAAGGCCGCCGGCGGCAACATTCCGAGCGAGGCACAGGACCACGGCTTCATGTACGGCCATAGCTTCGAGGACCTGGACGGTCACCACTGGGAACTCGTCCACATGACCGGCATGCCGCCGCAACAGTAAGGAGATCACCATGCAGATTCAACACAAGATCCAACCCTTCATCTGGTTCGAGAAGGGCGCCGAAGACGCGGTGGCGCATTACTCGAAGGTATTCGGCGCCGACCAGGTCCGTGTCATCGACACCCAGCGCTGGGGCGAGAACGCGCCCGGCGCGGCCGGCACGGTCATGATCGTCAACTTCGAGCTGTTCGGTGTGCGGATGACGGTCTTCAACGGCGGCTCCTATTTCAAGCTCAACGAGTCCTTCTCGCTGACCGTCGTCTGCGAAGACCAGGCCGAGATCGACAAGCTTTGGGAGCAACTGCCCGCCAACGGCGGCGCGCCCTCGCAATGCGGCTGGGTCAAGGACGCCTGGGGCCTGTCCTGGCAGATCATCCCGGCGGCCTGGTTCGACATGGTCCGCGACCCCGATCCGGCCCGCGTGCAGCGCGTCTTCCAGGCCGTCTGGAAGATGCAGAAGATCGACCTCGCCGCGCTGAAGCGCGCTTACGACGGCACTTGAGCCGTGAGCCATGCTGAACTTGCCGCCGGCGTCTGGCGCATCGAGCGCAGCCGCCTCGTCGGCGCCGCGGCCAAGCTGCTGCGCGACCTCGACGAAGCCGAGGACTGCGCCCAGGACGCCCTCATCGCCGCCATGGAGACCTGGCCGCGCGACGGCCAGCCCACCAACCCTGCCGCCTGGCTGATGACCGCCACCCGCAACAAGGCCCTGGACCGGCTGCGCCGCCGCGCCATGCTGGAGCGCGAGCACGAACACCTCGCGGCCGACGATGAAGCCGCCGGCACCCATGTCGTGCCCGATTTCGTCGACCACCTCGACGCCGCCCGCGACCAGGCCGAGATCGGTGACGAGCTGCTGCGCCTGATTTTCATCGCCTGCCATCCGGTGCTGCCGCGCGAGGCCCAGGTGGCGTTGACGCTGCGCCTGCTCGGCGGCCTGGAGACGGCCGAGATCGCGCGTGCCTTCCTGCAGCCCGAGGCCACGGTAGCCCAGCGCATCGTGCGTGCCAAGAAGGCCCTCAATGGCCAGGCCTACGAGCTACCCGGTCCCGAGGAGCGCGAGCAGCGCCTGGGCGCCGTGCTGGCCGTCGTCTACCTGATCTTCAACGAGGGCCACAGCGCCGGCAGCGGTGCCAGCCTGCTGCGGCCCGCCCTTTGCGACGAAGCCCTGCGGCTGGTGCGCCAGCTGCAGCATCTGCTGCCCGGCGATGCCGAGGTGCACGGCCTGGCCGCGCTGCTGGAGATCCAGGCCTCGCGCCTGCCCGCGCGGCTGGACGCGCAGGGCCGGCCCGTGCTGCTGCCCGACCAGGACCGCCGCCGCTGGGACCAGCTGCTGATCCGCCGCGGCCTGACCGCCCTCGAGCGCGCACTGAGCCTGGGCGAGCCCGGCCCCTATTCACTGCAGGCGGCGATCGCGGCCTGCCATGCGCGCGCGGCGCGGGCCGAGGACACCGACTGGCACGCCATCGTCGGCGGCTACGACCGCCTGCTCGCGCTCAACCCCTCGCCCGTCGTGGCGCTGAACCGTGCAGTGGCCATCAGCTTCGCCGACGGGCCCGCGCTTGCATGGCCGCTGCTGCAGACGCTGGCGGCCGAGCCGCAGCTGCAGCGCTACCCCTTCCTGGCTGGCGCGCAGGCCGACGTGCTGGAGCGCCTGGGCCGCGCCGGCGAGGCACGTGAGGCCTATCTGCGCGCGGCTGAATTGACGGACAACGACATGCAGCGCGAGTTGCTGACCGCAAGGGCCAGGCGACTCGCGAATTGAAGGGTGCGCCCCCGTCTGCGCGCGGACGCTTCGCCCACGGCAAAACGCGCCGAGCCGCGCAGCTCGCCGTCACCTCCGGTTGAATCCGCGGGGGGGCCGGTCTCGTGGCGAGACCGGCGGGTGGCTTTATTTGCGCTTGATGAACTTCACCGCGACCAGCACGCCGAGGGCGAGTGCCACCAGCGGCCAACTGGCGGGCTCCGGCACCGGGCAGGGGGCGGCGCCTGACGCGCCGCAGCCGGGTGGCGCGACCTGAGCTTCGGCCAGCAGGGGCGCCAGGGTGAGGCAAGCGACGGCCAGGCGGGCCGCGAGGGGAGCCAGTGTTCTCATGGGTCACTCCTTGTCCGGAATCCCTCCGGTGCCCAGAGCTTGGGCGCCGCGACCCTGGGTTGCAATCCAGGGTTGTCCTGCAAACCGGTGGCAAACCCCTGGATCGGGGGAGGTGTCGGTACCGAGGTACGAAGGCGGTTTCTTTGCGCCGCGGCGACCGGCCTTGCAGGATGATGGCTCCATGTTGCGCCGCTGCCTTGCCCGATGGGCTGCCTGCCTGCTGCCATGGGCCGGCCTGGCCGGCGCGGCGCCCATCGCGGAGCCGGTGCGCCTGATCGTCAGCCCCGCGGCGTCGGTACGCGGCAACGAGATTGCCGATGCCGCCATCGCGCTGGTCATGCGCCATGCCGGCCTGAGCTACACGTTGGCGCGCGAGCCGGTCGGCCGGGCGCTGGCCAGCTTCACGGCCGGCCTCTACGACGCCGACATGCTGCGCATGCCGCTGTTCGGCCAGGTCGTGCCCGGCGCGATCCGTGTCGACCCGCATCTGCTCAGCACCACCATCATGGCCTTCAGCCTCTCGCCGGCGCTGGCCCCCACCTCCTGGGCGGAGCTGGGCAGCTTGAGCGTGGCCCATGTGCGCGGCATCAAGGCCATCGAGCTGACGCTGGCCGGCCGCAGCGGTGTCGAGGTCACGAGCAGCGCCGAGGCCTGCCTGGGCATGGTGGCGGTGCAGCGCGTCGACCTCTGTCTGCTGAACGTCGAGCGCGACTACGGCCCGCCGACCAAGGTCAACGGCGTGGCCCTGCACCGCAGCGTGCTGGCGCGCGTCAATCTGCATGTCTGGGTTGCGCCGGGCCAGCAGGCACTGGCGCAGCGGCTGTCGGTCGCGATGAAGGCGGCCGTGGCCAGTGGCGAACTGGCCCGCATCGCGGGCGGCAACCGTCAGCCCTGACGCGGGTTCAGGACTCGCCGCCGCTGAAGCGCGTATCCGGCAACTGCAGCAGGTTGCGCAGCTGCAGCCGTGTCGATGGCCAGACTGTCAGCGGCGGGTTGACGGAGTCGAGGTGGGCCTCGCGGGCGGCACCCAGGCCCTGGCGGTGGGCCAGTTCGACGAAGGCCTGCGTGRCATCGCGCGGCAGCGCCTGGGCGTAGAGGAAGCCTTGACCCAGGTCGCAGCCCAGCTCGGCCAGCACCTGCTGCTGTTCGGCCGTCTCGATGCCTTCGGCCACCGTGTGCAGGCCCAGGGCGTGGGCGAGTTCGTGGATGGCCGAGACGATGGCACGCGCCGTCGGGCCGGCGCGCGGGTGGTCGAGGTCGGCGATGAAGGCGCGGTCGATCTTGAGCAGGTCCAGCGGCAGGCGGCGCAGATAGGCCAGCGACGAGAAGCCGGTGCCGAAGTCGTCCAGCGCGATGCGCACGCCCAGCGCGCGCAGCCGGGTCAGCAGGTCGATGGCGTGCTGGGCGTCCTTCAGCAGCGCCGATTCGGTCAGCTCGATCTCCAGGCGGTCGGCGGGCAGGCCGCTGCGCTCCAGCGCCTCCAGCACATGCAGCTCGATGGGGCTGCGCTCGAACTGCAGCGCCGACACATTGACGGCCACGCGCAACTCGCCCGGCCAGCGCGCGGCGTCGCGGCAGGATCTCAGCAGGGCCCAGGCGCCGATGGCAATGATGAGTCCGCTGTCTTCGGCCAGCGGGATGAAGACGGCCGGCGGCACGAGGCCGCGGGTGGGGTGGCGCCAGCGCATCAGCGCCTCGAAGCCGAGCAGCTTGCCGGTGGCGAGCTCGATCTGCGGCTGGTAGTGCATCTCCAATTGACCCTCGTCCAGCGCCAGGCGCAGGTCGGCCAGCAGCGCGAGGCGGTCCTGGGCTTCCTGCTGCAGGGCCGGTTCGTAGAGCACGAGGCGGTCGCGCCCGGCGGCCTTGGCGGCGAACAGGGCCAGGTCGGCCGCGCGCAGCAGCGGGTCGGCCGCCTGGGCGTGGCGCGGTGCGCAGGCCGCGCCGATGCTGACACGCACATCGATCTCGTGGCCGGCGATGGCCACCGGCACGCGCAGCGCCGAGCGCAACTGCTTGCCCAGGCGCTGCGTCGCTTCGGGGCTGAGCTCGCCGCGCAGCAGCACCGCGAATTCGTCGGCGCCCAGGCGTGCGACGAGGTCGCCGTTGCCGCGCCGGGCGGCGAGGCTGTCGCGCAGCCGCTCGCCCACGGCGGCGAGCAGGTGGTCGCCGGCGGCATGGCCGAGGCTGTCGTTGACCTGCTTGAAGCAGTCCAGGTCGAGCAACAGCACCGTGCAGGGCGAGACCGGTCCGCCGCCACCGAGATACAGGGCCAGGCGGCGGTGGAACTGGTGGCGGTTGGCCAGGCCGGTGACGGTGTCCTGGTCGGTCAGGCGCAGCAGTTCGCGCTCGCGCGCACGCACCTCGCTGACGTCGCTGCCCACGCCGCGCCAGCCGCCGTCGCCTTCCAGTCGCCGCCCGCTCAGCGCCCACCAGACGTCTTCGCCGCCGACCTGCAGATGCAGGGCGTGATCGCTCAGCGGCTCGGCCCCCAGCAGGGCGTCGCCCAGGCGATCCAGGCGCTGCTGGGCCTCGGCGTTGTTGGCGGGCAGGTGGCGGGCCAGCAGCGCCAGCAGCGGCTCGCCGATGAGATCTTGTGCCGATCGGCCCAGGCGCTCGGCCATGCGCTGCGACACATGGCGCAGCCGGCCGTCGTGGCCCAGCTCCCACAGCCAGTCGCTGGCATGGTGTTCGAAGTCGCGCAGCAGCAGCGACACGGTCAGCCGGTCGCGCGCGGCCTCGTGCTGGGCGTGCCGGCCCAGCAGGAAGAGGCGGGCGTTCAGCAGGGTCGCCATGCACAGCACGATGGCGTAGAGCGGCAGCAGCGGCAGCAGGCCGTTCATCCAGGGCAGGGGCAGCAGCGCGATGCCGACGCTCAGCGTGCCACAGGCGCCCAGCACCCAGGCGATGGCCACGACGGGCAGCAGCGCGAACATCCAGGCGGCGGCTGCGATGGCGCCCGCAGCCGTGGCGACCAGGGGGGCGTGCAGGTTCGGCTGCACCTGCTGGGCGACCTGCAGCATCAGCACCACGTCCAGCACGCCGCCGATGAACAGGTCCAGGGCCAGCAGCAGCCCGGCCCGGATGCCGCGCGGCGGTGCGTCGGGCGCGCGTTGGTGGCGCTCATGCCACCACAGCACGAAATTGAAGCCGTTGAGGGCCACCAGTCCGATCAGCGCGGGCCCGAGATGGGCCAGCTCGGCACGTTCGTCCAGCGACACCAGCAGCAGGCCGATGGCGATGGCCGTGGCCACGACCGAAGCGGGCAACTGGTCGACGACGGCCCGCCATTGATCACCGCGCAGCCGCGCCGCTTCCGCGGCGTCGCCCGGCACCTTCCAGGCGGCGTCGATCAGCCGCCTGAAGTCCGCCAGCGGTCGCCAGCCGGGCGCAGCAGGCAGGACGAAAGGGGGCAGGGGCTCGGCCATGGCGAACCCATCCTAGGCGGGGGCAAGCTCGCGCGGTTGTGACGCAATGCCTAAGAAATGACTTATTCCAATGTGATTTTTGACGTCGGCGCCGTCAGCGCGAAGCCGTGTTCTCGCGCAGCATGCGCTGCATCAGCGTGAAGAAGCGGTCGTAGAACTCGCCGGCGGGAATCGTCTCGGATGCGACCTTGACGAGGGCGTCGTCGCTGGACGACAGCGGCACCGAGATGGATCCCAACGCGCTGACGCCCAGGCTGGCGGCCTGGTTGCTCTTCTTCAGCGCGTAGCGGTCCTGCTGTGCACTGACATAGGCGGTGGCGATCTGCTGCTTGGGGCCGTCACCGACGCAGACGACGTTGAAGGCGATCTCGACATGCACCTCGCCCGCGGGCTGGAAATGCTTGGCGCCCTGCACGACGCCGCTGGCCGCCTTGCTGATGACATAGCCCTGGCTGAGCAAGGCGCGCCGGGCCGCCTCGCAGGTGTCCTCGACATTGGCATCGAACAGCCGCGAGAAAGTCTCCTCGGCGGCAAAGCTCTCGCCCTGGTAGACCGACTTCTCGGGTTTGGTCGACCGCGAAGGCAGACCGCTGCAGCCGGCCAGCAGCAGGGCCARCAGTGCGGGCAGGGCAAGGAAGAGGAGGCGAGGCATGGGGGGATTATTCCGTTGTCGGCGGCAGCGAGGGGGTGATGGCCGGCAACGCGGCGCCCACGGCCCGCGATGACAGGGGTTTCAGAGCGCCGCCATCAGGCCCGCCAGCCAGCCGCTGGCCGTCGCCGGGCGCCACACCAGATGGACCTGCTCCACGCACTCGTAGGGGCAGTCGGGCACCGTCAGGCGCACCAGGTCGGGTGCTTCAGCGAGGGCGAAATCGGGCAGATAGGCCAGGGCCTGGCCGCTGCGCACCAGGCTGATCAGCAACTGCAGGTCGTCCAGCCAGAAGCGGATGCGCCGCGGCAGGCGGTCGTCGCGCCAGCCGTCGGCGCGGCTGCCGCGCTCCAGGCCGCAGAACATCGAGCGCTGGGGGCAGGCGAAGTCGTGTTGCAGCACCTCGGCCATCGGCACTTCACTGCGGCCGGCCAGCGGGTGGCCGGTGCTGGCGGCGAGTTGCATGCGGATCTCGCCAAGCCGCAGGGCCTGCAGGCCGGCGGGCAGCGCGGCCTCCAGTGCGACACCGGTGACCAGGGCCAGGTCGCCCTCGCCGCGGGCCAATGCCGCCAGGGCGGCGTCCTCGAACAAAGTCACGAAGGCAAGCCCGGAGCCCGGCAGCCGCGCTGCAATAGCGGCACCGAATCCCCACTGCAGCACGGCCGGCGCCAGCAAACGGCAATGTGAGCGCAGGCTCACACCACGAAATTCGGCCTCCGTCTGATCGGCCAGAGTGGTCAGGGCCAGCGCGCGCTCACACAGGCGCTCGCCGGCGGCGTTCAGGCGTATGGCCTTGCCGATGCGGTCGAAGACGGGCGTGGCCAGCGAGGTTTCCAGCCGCTTGACGGCCTTGGACAGGGCCGACGGCGTCTGGTGCAACTCATCGGCCGCCGCGCGCAGATTGGCGTGGCGGGCGATGACGAGGAAGCTGCGCAGATCGGCGATGTCCATGGATTCGTGTCTTGCTGGGCATCGATTGTCGACTTTGTTTTGCTTCACGAGAAACGTCCAGGGGAGAAGAATCGCCGCCATGGACGCCTTCATCGACAACCGCCAGTGGCTCTACCGCCGCCATCCCGAGGGCCTGGTCGGCCCCGAGCATTACGAACTGGTCACCACGCCGCTGGCCACCGCGCTGTCGGCCGGTGAGGTGCTGGTGGAGGCGCGCTGGTGGTCGGTGGATCCGTATATGCGCATCAACCAGTCGCTCAAGCCGACCTACAACGAACTGCCGCATGCGCTGGACACGGTGCAGACGGCCGGCGTCGTCGCCCGCGTACTGGCGTCTTCAGTGCCGACGCTGGTGGAAGGCGATTGGGTCGAAGGCATGCTGGGCTGGCAGACCCATGCGCGCGTCCACCACTCGGTGCTGCGCAAGCTCGACCCGGCGCTGGCGCCGCCGTCCACGGCCATCGGCGTGCTGGGTATGCCGGGCCGCACGGCCTGGTTCGGGCTGATGGAATCGGGAGTTCCGAAGGCGGGCGAGGTCGTCGTCGTCTCCGGCGCGGCGGGGGCGGTGGGTTCGCTGGTCGCGCAATTCGCACTGAGGAATGGCTGCCGCGTGCTCGGCATTGCCGGCGGCGCGGCCAAGTGCGAGTGGCTGCGTGACCAGCTGGGCCTGACCTGGGCGGTGGACTACAAGGCGCATGCCGATACCGAGTCGCTCGCGAACGAGATCAAGGCGCTGACGGGCGGCGTGGACGTCTATTTCGACAATGTCGGCGGCTGGATCACCGACGCCGTCATTCCGCTGATCAACCGCCGCGCCCGCATCGTCATCTGCGGCGCCATCAGCCAGTACTCGGGCGGCCTGGACGCGCCCGAACTGGGGCCGCGATTCCTGCACCACATGCTCTACCAGCGCGCCACCATCCAGGGCATGCTGGCCCGCGACTACCTCCACCGCATGGACGAGATGCTGCGCATCGTCGGGCCCATGGTGCAGCGGGGCGAGATCGTCTTCGCGGAGACCGTCGTCAAGGGCTTCGAGAAGCTGCCCGCGACGCTGCAGAGCCTGTTCACCAGTGACCACCGCGGCAAGCTCATCGTGGAGGCCGCCGAATGAAGCGCCGCGCACTGTTGACCCTGGCGGCCTTGCCCCTGCTGGCTCGCGCCGAAGAGACCGCTGAATCCGCTTTCGGCGGCCACGGCATGGCCGTCTTCGGCGGCCGCGAGGGCCTGTATGCCTCGCACCTGCCGATGTTCCACACGCCGCACGACAGCCAGGTGCTGCTGCGCTTCCACCTGGCCGATGGGGCCGCCGACAAGGCGCTGCGCGAGACCTTGGCGCGCAAACCCGGGCTGTGGACCTTCGACCCCGAGACCTTCGACCTGCTGCGCTTCACGCCGGGCCACACCAAGCCCTTGCGCGACTTCAAGGCACGCTTCTTCGAGGGCCACTTCGAGCGTGGCGGCAAGCCGCAGGCGGCCGATCAACGCGTCGTTGTCGATGAGGTGCTGCTGTTCCGCCGCCTCAGCACCGCCGAGCGCGAGGCCCCGAACGGGCGCTACCGATTGATCGGCAAGGGCAGCGAGTGGTTCGCCTTCAAGATCATCGATCGCCGGCCGGACTTCGACCACATCGTGCGCCTGCAATCGCCGGAGGTGAAGGGCGAGGTCGACGTGACGCTTCAGGGCATCGCTAGGCCTAACGCGGCCGTGCAGCGGGCCTTCAAGGCCAAGGGTTTGATCGAGATCTATTTCGAGACCGACGACCTGCGCTGAGAATCGCCTCCACCCCAGGAGGCTTCAATGGACAACCCCAGCGTCACCCTGACCCAGCGTCAGGGCTATCAGTTCGAACACCGTTACTCGCCGGACATCCCGGTGCTGCTGTCTGACGAGCCCGTGCCCTTCGGTACCGGTCTCGGTCCCGACCCCGTCGAGCTGCTGGCCTCGGCCGTGGGCAACTGCCTCAGCGCTTCGCTGTGGTTCGCCTGCCAGAAGTACAAGGATGACCCCTCGCCGCTGCGCACCGAGGTCAAGGCGAGCGTGGGCCGCAACGAGCGTGGGCGCAACCGCGTACAGGGGCTCGAGGTGGACCTGCACCTGGGCAAGCCGGCGGGTGAGCTCGGCCACATCCAGCGCGTGCTCGACACCTTCGAGGACTACTGCACCGTCACGCAGAGCGTCGCGCCGGCGATTCCCGTGACGCTGCGGGTGCTGGACAGCACCGGTGCCGTCCTCAAGGGCTGATCAGGCTGGCATCTCCAAGCCGAGCTCTTTCAGGATGGCCTCGCGCAACTGATCCATTTCGGGGCTGATGAGGCGCCGCGGGTGCGGCATGTCCAGCTCGAAACGGGCCTGGATGCGCGTGGGTCGCGGCGACAGCACGAGGATGCGGTCGGCCATGTAGAGGGCCTCGTCGACGTCGTGGGTGATGAGCAGCACCGTATGCTTTTCTTCGGCCAGGATGCGCAGCAGCTCGTTGCGCATGCGCAGATTCATCAGCGCGTCCAGGGCCGAGAAGGGCTCGTCCAGATACAGGATCTCGGGCTTGACGATGAAGGCGCGTGCCAGCTCCACGCGCTTGAGCATGCCGCCCGACAGCTCGTGCGGGTAGGCGCCCTCGAAGCCCTTGAGCCCGACCATGGCGGCGTAGTGATCGGCCAGCTTGACGCGCTCGGCATCGACGCCATGCTCCTGGCCGGTCAGGCCGAACATCAGGTTCTGCTGCACGGTCAGCCAGGGGAAGACCGAGCCGTACTGCGAGATGACGATGCCCTGCGGGCTGGGGCCTGGATGGGGCTTGCCGTCGATGAGCAGCGAACCGCCACCGGGCTTCTCGAAACCGGCCAGGATGTTCATCAGCGTCGACTTGCCGCAGCCCGAGGGGCCGACGATGGCGACGAATTCGCCCTCGGCGACTTCGAAGTCCACGCCCTCGATGACGGGCAGCTGCCCACCCTTGGCGGCCTTGAAGCTCTTGGTCAGGCCCTTGACGGCGATCTTGGGAGTCTTGTTATCTGACATAGCGCCACCGCACTGTTTTGAGTTTCTCGAGGAGGCGTGTGATGCCATCGAGCAGCAGGCCGATGACGCCGATGATGATCATGGCGGCGATGACGAGGTCATAGCGGTTGCCGGCGTTGCGCGAGTCCATGATGAGATAGCCCAGGCCCGAGCGCAGCGCGATCATCTCGGCCGCCACGACCACGAGCCAGGCCACGCCGATGCCGATGCGCATGCCGATGATGATTTCCGGCAGCACGGCCGGGATGACGACGCGGCGGAACAGCACGCCGCGCGTGACGCCGAAGTTGGCCGCCGCGCGCAGATAGCGGCGGTCAATGGTGTGCACGCCCGAGGTCGTCTGCACGATCAGCGGGAAGACCGACGAGATGAAGATCAGGAAGATGGGCGAGGTGTCACCGACGCCGAACCACAGGATGGCCAGCGGGATCCAGGCGATGGGCGAAATGGGCCTCAGCATCTGGAAGATGGGGTTGAAGGTGCGGTAGGCGCCGGCCACCCAGCCCATCCACAGGCCCAGCGGGATGCCCACCAGCATGGCCAGGCCGAAGCCGATGCCCACGCGCATCAGCGACGCGGTGATGTGCTCCCACAGCGTGCCGTCCTGGGCCAGCTCCAGCGTGCCGGTGACGACTTGCCAGGGCGTCGGGAAGATGGGGCTCTCGTTGTGGACGACGATCCACCACCAGAAGCCGATGACGACGGCGATGACGGCCAATGGCGGCCATATCTTGGCCAAGCGTGAGTTCAAGTGACGGTCTCCGTGGAGGTCTTGTTGTTGTTCCAGTGCCGCCAGCGCCATTGCAGCCGCGGCCAGCCGGCCGCGGGCGTGGGCGCGACGACGACGGCCATCTGGCCGCTGGCATGGGCGCTGCAGGCAAAGCTGTAGGTCGAGGCGACCTCGAAGGGCAGGCGAAAGCTCTGGCCCGGCATGATGAGGACGGGGCCGAACTGCTGGGGCACCTCGTCGTGGTTGCGCAGCAGCAGCTGGTCGTTCAGGCCCAGCGTCAGGTGGATGGTGTCGGGCAGGATCTCGACCTTGTCGCCGGCCATGCGGCGGGCATAGGTGCCCTTGGGGATCTCGAACAGCTCGTCGCGTGAGGCCAGCTCAACGGGCGCGAGCGCGGCCCAGGCCAGCGGCGCCAGCGCCACCACCGGCAGCAGCCAAAGCCAGCGTTTCACTTGGCCGCCAGCAGCAGCTGCAGGTCGTGCACGAAGTCCTTGGCCTCGTGGCCATAGGGCATCATGGCCCGCAGCTTGCCCATGCGGTCGATCAGCCAGACCGACGTGGAGTGGTTCATGCCGTAGGCATTGGGCTGTTTGGCGGCGATCTTCTCCGCGACGACGCCATAGCGCTTGCGCATGGCGGCCAGCTTGTCCGGCGTCTCGGTGCCGCCGACAAAGCTCTTGTCGAAGGCTTCGRGGTATTGGCGGATGCGATTCACGTCGTCGCGCTCGGGGTCCACCGTCACATAGACGACCTGCACATCGGCGGCGTCCGAGCCCAGCTGCTTGCGTGCCTGAGCCAGCGTGGCCAGCGTCGTCGGGCAGACCTCGGGGCAGTTCGTGAAGCCGAACACCAGCAGCACCAGCTTGCCCTTGAAGCGGGCGAGATTCAGCGCGGCGCCGTCGCTGCCCTTGAGCGCGAACTCAGGTGCGGCCTGGGCGGGTTCAAAGACACCGGCCTTCAGCCTCTCGGTTGCGGCCAGGGCGGGCAGTGGCAGCGAGGCCAGCAACAGGGCGCGGCGCTTCATATCGCGATGGGCGCCGCCTTGGTCGCCTTGACGAAGCTGTCGTCGACGTATTTCTCGTAGGCGATCGGCTGCTTGATGGTGCCGGCCTCGATGGACAGCTGCATCAGCTCGTCGAATTCGGCACGGATCATGCGTAGGTCGCCGTAGGTGACGCGGTCCGTCGGGTTCTCCATCACGAAGCGCAGGATGTTGGGATCCTGGTTGAAGAACTTGCGGCCGGCGGCGATCTGGATGGCCTTCTCGCGGTTGGCGGCGCCCAGGTCCAGCCAGTTGCCGGCGCCCTGCACATGGTCGACGAGGTTCTGCACCAGCGGCCGGTTGTCCTTGATGAGTTCCTCGCGCACCGTCAGCACGCAGCAGATGTAGTTGCGCCATTCGTCGCGCGTCATGCGCAGCGGCTTGGCATAGCCGGCACGCTGGGCGGCGGCGCCAAAGGGCTCACCGGTGCAGTAGGCGTCCACGGCCTTGGCGAACAGGGCCGCCGGCATGTCGGGCGGCGGCATCTCGACGATCTGGATGTCCTTGGGCGTCATGCCTTCCTGGGCCAGCATCTTGCGCAGGAACAGAAAGTCCACCGCAAAGCGGCTGGGGATGGCGATGCGCTTGCCCGTCAGGTCCTTGAACTTCTTGTAGGGCGAATCGGTGCGCACCATGATGACGGCGCCCGAACGGTGGCCCAGGGACACGACCTTGACCGGGATCTTCTTGTCGGCCAGGTCCATGACCAGGGGCGCCAGCATGTAGGCGGCCTGGATGCCGCCCGTCATCAGCGATTCCTTGATCTCGGGCCAGCCGTTGTATTTGCTGTATTCGAACTGGAGGGCCGAGCTGCCGGCCGTCTTGTTGGACGCCATGCGTGCCGAGCAGGCGATGGGCAACGTCAGATTGCAGGTGACCGGCAGGCCGCCGACGATCAGCGGGCCCGGCGCCGCCGCTGCGGGCAGGCCCAGGGCCGGCAATGCCGTGGCCAGCGCGCCGCGCAGCAGTTGGCGGCGACCAAGGCAGTCAGGGCCGGCGGGTGGGGAATCGGGCAGGTCGGGTGTCATGACGAAGGCTTCAGCACTGTGCCCGCTGGCCGCAGCCTGTCCATCCGGGATGACAGAATTGTGCCTACGTACCTACCTCAGCCGCAGGCCGCCCGGGCCCTGGGCCACCACACCACCGATTTCCGCCGCGGCCTCGAAGCCATGGGCGCGAAACACGGCCAGCACCTCGGCCACAGAACCGGCATCGCAGGACACCAGCAGGCCGCCACTGGTCTGGGGATCGGTCAGCAGCGCGCGGTCGGTGGCCGTGAAATCCGCGGGCAGCTGCACGTCCGCGCCATAGCCGGCCCAGTTGCGCCCGGAGGCGCCCGTCACCATGCCGCGTTCGGCCAGCGCACGGGCCAGGGGCAGCAGGGGCACGCTGGCCCAGTCGATCTCGACACCGGCCTGGGCGCCGCGAGCCAGCTCCAGCGCGTGGCCGGCCAGGCCGAAACCGGTGACGTCGGTCATCGCATGGACGCCCGCCAGCGCCGCCAACTCCGGCCCCGGGGTGTTGAGCTGGGTCGTGGTGGCGATCATCTGGGCATAGCCGTCGGCGCCGAGAGCCTCCTTCTTCAAGGCCGCCGACAGCACCCCCACGCCCAGCGGCTTGCCCAGCACCAGCCGGTCGCCCGGCCGGGCGTCGGCATTGCGCTTGAYGCGCTGGGGGTGCACGACGCCCAGGGCGACCAGGCCGTAGATAGGCTCGACCGAGTCGATGGTGTGGCCACCGGCGATCGGGATGCCGGCGGCGGCGCAGACCGACTCGCCACCTGCCAGGATCTTGCCGATGACGTCGACCGGCAGCACATTGATGGGCATGCCGACCAGGGCCAGCGCCATGATGGGCTTGCCACCCATGGCATAAACGTCGCTGATGGCGTTGGTCGCCGCGATGCGGCCAAAGTCGAAGGGGTCGTCGACGATGGGCATGAAGAAGTCGGTGGTGGCGATCAGCGCGATCTCGTCGGTCAGCTGGTAGACGGCGGCGTCATCGGCGGTCTCGATGCCGACCAGCAGTTCCTTGGGCGCCGGGAAGTTGCGCACGCTCTTCAGGATCTCGCTCAGGACGCCGGGGGCGATCTTGCAGCCGCAGCCGCCGCCATGCGACAGCGAAGTCAGGCGTGGCACCGGGGGCGTGGTGGAGGTTGGGGTCATGGAAGTGGCCTAGGGCAGTGAAGCGATGCGACGGGCCAGGGCCTGGATGCCGTCATCCGACAGATCCTCGCATTGCAGGCGCTGGGCGTCAGGCAGGCCCGCCAGATGCCGCCCCTGCGAGCGGGCATACAGCGGGTCGTAGTGCCTGGCCATCAGCGCTTCGAAGAGCGGCGGCAGCTCACGCGCCAGCGCCCAGTCCTGCCACTCGGCCAGCACCTCCTTGGGCAGCAGCTCGCGCAGCGTGCCGAGCTTGTCGGCGAGGGCCTGCGGGTCGTCGCCCAGCCAGGCGTAGTCACGCAGCAGATAGTCGAGCCGGGCCGCGGGCGAGGCGTCGATCTCGACGACGGGGCTCTCGCGCAGGCGCTGCAGCAGCGGCTCGGGCACGGTGATGCGCCCGATGCGCCGGCTTTCGGCCTCGACCCAGACGCGGCGGCCCAGGTCGAAACCGGCCAGGCCCTGCATCAACTGCGTCTCGAAGCCCTTCTGCGACGGCTGCGGCCTGCCGGGCATGGCCCCGAGCACCGAACCGCGATGCGCCGCCAGGTCTTCGAGATCGAGCACCTGCTCGCCGTGCTCAGCCAGGGCCTGCAGCACGCGCGTCTTGGCGCTGCCCGTCGGGCCGCAGAGCACGCGCAGGTCGAGCTGCGGCGCGCGCAACGCAATCTGTTCGATGACATGGGCACGCCAGGCCTTGTAGCCGCCCTTGAGCTGCTGGGCGTCCCAGCCCACCAGCCGCAGCCAGTTGACGAAACTGCCGCTGCGCATGCCGCCGCGCCAGCAATAGACCAGGGGGCGCCAGTCCTTGGGCTTGTCGCGGAAGCGTTCGTCCAGGTGGCGGGCGATGTTGCGCGCCACCATGGCACCACCGATCTTGCGCGCCTCGAAGGCCGACGTCTGGACGTAGATGGTGCCGACGATGCGGCGCTCCTCGTCGTCCAGCACGGAGCAGTTGATGGCGCCGGGCAGATGGTCGAGTGCGAACTCGGCCGGGGAGCGCACATCGATGAGGACCGTGAACTCGCCCAGCTCGTTCACGGTGGTGGGCTTGTGGCTCATCGATCGTCTTGGCGCTGCTTGCTTGGCGAAGCAGTATCCGTCTTGCGCCGGGCCGTCCCGCAGGACGACCCACGATCACGCCTTACGGGTACAGACCACGCTCTTCGCGCGCCTGCAGCACTCGTGTGCAGGCCACCGTGAACGCCGCGGTGCGCAGCGGGATCTTGTGATGCTCGCCGGTTTCCCAGATGTGCTTGAAGGCGCCGATCATGATCTTGTCCAGGCGGACGTTGATCTCGTCCTCGGTCCAGAAGAAGGACGAGAAGTCCTGCACCCACTCGAAATAGGACACCGTCACGCCGCCGGCGTTGGCGATCACGTCGGGCACGACGACGATGCCGCGGTCGGCCAGCACGGCCTCGCCGTCGGGCGTGGTCGGGCCGTTGGCGCCTTCCAGCACCAGGCGGGTCTGGATGCGCTGGGCGCGCTCGGCGGTGATCTGGCCTTCCAGCGCCGCCGGGATCAGGATGTCGCTCTTGATGTCCCAGAAGTCCTCGTTGGCGATCATGTCGCCACCCTTGAAGCCGGCCACGCCGCGGGTCTGGGCCACATGATCGAGCAGGCTCTGCATGTCGAAGCCGTTGTGGTTGACGAGGGTGCCAGTGTGGTCCTGCACGCAGACGATCTTGCTGCCGTTGGCGGCAAACAGTTTGGCGGCGATGGAGCCGACATTGCCGAAGCCCTGCACGGCGATGCGGGCGCCTTCCATGTCGATGTTCAGGCGGCGCATGGCTTCACGGCCGACGACGAAGACGCCGCGGCCGGTGGCGGCCACGCGGCCCAGCGAGCCGCCCAGTTCGATGGGCTTGCCCGTGACGACGCCGGTCGCCGTGGCGCCGACGTTCATCGAATAGGTGTCCATCATCCAGGCCATGATCTTGCCGTTGGTGTTGACGTCGGGCGCGGGGATGTCCTGGTTGGGGCCGATGATGATGCCGATCTCGCTGGTGTACCGGCGCGTAACCTTTTCCAGCTCCTTCATCGACAGCAGCGCGGGGTCCAGGCGGATGCCGCCCTTGGCGCCGCCATAGGGCAGGTTGACGGCCGCGTTCTTGATCGTCATCCAGCCCGACAGGGCCATCACTTCTTCCAGCGTCACGTCCGGGTGGTAGCGCACGCCGCCCTTGCCGGGGCCGCGCGTCAGGCTGTGCTGGACGCGGTAGCCCTCGTAGTGGGCGATGGTGCCGTTGTCCAGCTCGATGGGGACGTCGACGATGAGGGCGCGCTTGGGGCGGCGCAGGGTCTCGACCCAGCGGCTGAGGTTGCCCAGATAGGGCTCCACGGCGTCGATCTGCGACAGATAGGTCCCCCACGGGCTGTTGCGCGTGGGCGAAACAAACGACAGGTTGGGCATGAAATGCTCCGTAACTTTTAGTGGGCCGAACGGTATCGCGAAGGCCCGTCTCCTCACCACGACTTGTCTAGCCAACTGCGTATGCGCCCATGCACGCAATGCATGGGACCGGTTTCCAGTGCCGGATTTCACGCCCGGCGCTTCCGGGCACGGCCGCCCCCGCCCTCCGCATACGATTGCCCCGTGACCTCCCTCGACCTCGCCCTGCTCTATCTAGTCGCCGCAGTGTTCGGCGTGGTCGTCTGCCGGTCCCTGAAGCTGCCCCCCATGCTGGGCTACCTGGCCGTCGGCGTGTTGATCGGCCCGAACGCGCTGGCCCTGGCGCACGACTCGGCCAGCATCCAGTACCTGGCGGAATTCGGCGTCGTCTTCCTGATGTTCGCCATCGGGCTGGAGTTCAACCTGCCCAAGCTGCGCGCGCTGAAGACGGCCGTCTTCGGGTTGGGCATGTTCCAGGTGGTGTTGACCATCGCCGGTGCGCTGGTCGGCAACGCGCTGCTGATGACGGGGCTGACGCTGCTGGGCCGGGCCTGGGACCTGCGCTGGGAGGGCGCGCTGATGCTGGGCGCGGCCATGGCCATGAGTTCGACGGCCATCGTCGTCAAGCTGATGGCGGAGCGGCTGGAGCTGGAGAGCCCGCACGGCAAGCTCGTCATGGGCGTGCTGCTGTTCCAGGATCTGGCCGTGGTGCCGCTGCTGGTGCTGATCCCCGCGCTGAACAGCAGCGGCGGAGCGATGGCCGAGGCGCTGGCCTGGGCCGGGCTGAAGGCCGTGGTGCTGCTGGGCCTGCTGCTCTACGGCGGCCAGAAGCTCATGCGCTGGTGGCTGACGCTGGTGGCGCGCCGCAAGAGTGACGAGCTCTTCATGCTCAACCTGCTGCTCGTCACGCTGGGCCTGGCCTGGATGACGGAGCACGCCGGCCTGAGCCTGGCGCTGGGCGCCTTCGTCGCCGGCATGCTGATCTCGGAGACCGAGTACCGCCACCAGGTGGAGACCGACATCCGGCCCTTCCACGACGTGCTGCTCGGCCTGTTCTTCATCACCATCGGCATGAAGCTCGATTGGCACCCGCTGGTGGACAGCTGGTGGCTGGTCATCCTGCTGACGGCCTTGCCGGTGCTGGCCAAGTTCGGCTTGATCGCCGGCCTGGCGCGGCTGTTCAAGTCGCCGCCGGGCGTGGCCCTGCGCACCGGCCTCTATCTGGCGCAGGCCGGCGAGTTCGGCTTCGTGCTGCTGACGCTGGGCGCCCAGCACAACCTGATCGCGCCGCAATGGATCAGCCCGGTGCTGGCGAGCATGGTGCTGTCCATGCTGATCACGCCCATCCTGGTCATGTACAGCAACCGCATCGTCATGAAGCTGTCCAGCAGCGACTGGCTGATGCAGTCGGTGCAGCTGACCACCATCGCCAAGAAGAGCATCCAGTCCGAGGCCCACGTCATCATCTGCGGCTACGGCCGTTCGGGCCAGAACCTGGCGCGGCTGCTGGAGGGCGAGCACATCCCCTATATGGCCCTGGACCTCGACCCCGACCGCGTGCGCCAGGCCGCCGCGGCCGGGCAGAGCGTCGTCTTCGGCGATGCCGCCAAGGTGCAGAGCCTGATGGCCGCCGGCCTGGCGCGGGCCAGCGCCGTCGTCGTCAGCTATCACGACACGCCGTCGGCGTTGAAGATCCTGGACCTCGTCCGCGCGCATGCGGCGCACGTGCCCGTCGTCGTGCGCACCATTGACGACACTGACCTCGAGAAGCTCAAGGCCGCCGGCGCCACCGAGGTCGTGCCCGAAGCCATCGAGGGCTCGCTGATGCTGGCTTCGCATGCGCTGGCCCTCGTCGGCGTGCCGATGCGCCGCGTCATCCGCATCACGCGCGACGCGCGCGACAAGCGCTACGGCCTGCTGCGCGGCTATTTCCATGGTGCCGATGACGACACCGTCGACGAGCTCGACCAGGCCCGCCTGTCGTCGGTGACCCTGCCCACCGCCAGCCCGCACGCCGGCAAACTGCTGGACGACCTGGCCCTGCATGCCCTCGGCGTCGCCGTGGTGTCGCTGCGGCGCGCCAACGGCAAGGGCCTGCTCGTCGACGGCGCAACGCTGGCGGGCGGCGACACCCTGGTCATCAGCGGCATGCCCGAGGGGCTGGCCCTGGCAGAGGAAAAACTGCTGGCAGGCTAGCGCGCCAGTGCCTCGATGCGACGCCGGTCCGCGACCTGCGGCAGCAGCCGGCGTGAGCCCTCGACGCTGAGGTGGCCGACATCGCGGTAATAGGCCAGGCCGTCGCTGTCCGCCGTGCGGCAGACGCCGGCGCTGCACAGCGAGGCGTCCAGCCACAGCACCGGCACATCGGCCTCGCGCTCGAAGCGCTGCAAAAGGGCAGTGACGCGCTGAGACAGTGGCGGCGCGTCGGCCAGCGAGATGCGGCAATCGGCCGGCGCGCCCAGCGTCAGCAGGCCTTGCTGGCGGCGCTCCACGCAGGCGCCGGCATCGAAGCTGCCGCGGGGCGGCGGCGACACCCAGACCAGCCGCTTGCCATGCGCGCGCAGGGCCTGCGCCAGCAGCGCCGCGGCGGCCACCAGCTCGTCCTCGGCCTGCGTGGCGGCCACCTCGCTTTCCTGTCCGCCGTCGATGCGCAGCAGATGGCCGCCGGGCGGCCCGAGGTATTGGGTCAGCAGGCTGGACAGCATCACCACGGCCGGCGCATCGGGCCGGGTCAACGCCGCCAGCACCGAGCGGTTGAAGCGCTCGCACTGCCGCGCCCAGTCACGCGTGAAGCTGGCGCCGGCCGGCGCATCGGGCCGCCAGGGCACCAGGCCGGGCAGCGGCCCGCAGGACGATTCGGTGATCTGCAGCAGGCCGGGCGCCACCGCGGCAAGACCCGGCACCAGATGCATCGCGTACGAGTCGCCCCACACCGCCCAGCCGGGCTGCGAGGCATCGCGGCACTCGGGTATATCCACCCAGTGTTCCCATTGGTCGCAGCCGGCCGAGAAGCCGTGGTTGGGGCGGCGCGCGTCCGGTTCCGCAGAGGCGGGCGCCTTCATCAGCGGCAGCAGGGCGAGCACGGCCGTGGCCAGCAGCACCCAGCCCCAGCCGCGCAGCCCGCGCGGCAGCGGCCAGCGCCGCGTTGTCTGCTCCACGCCGCGCCACAGCAGCCAGGCCAGCGGCAGCGACATGACGCCGGTGGCCGCCCGGGCCCAGGCCAGGCCGGGTGCATGGTCCCCGCCCACCCAGGCGTTGTTGACGAAGGCGATCAGCGGCCAGTGCACCAGATAGAGGGAGTAGGAGATGTCGCCCAGGCCGACGACGGGTGCCAGCGCACGTGGCGCCCTGGGCCGGCCTGCACTGAGCAACACGGCCACCGTGGCCAGGCCGATCAGCAGCGCGTTGGCACCCGGATGGCCGATGCCACCCCAGGCGGGCAGCGGCCACAGCGGCAGGGTCAGCAGCAGCAGCGTCGCGGGCCAGCGCCCGACCGAGGGCGCGCGCCAGCCCGCCGCATGCGCCCAGGCGGCCAGCGAGCCGATGCCCAGCTCCCAGGCGCGGCTCGGCAGCAGATAGAAGGCCGCGCTCGCGTCGTGCTGTTGCAAGCCCAGGCCGAGCAGCAGGCTGGCACCGGTCAGCATCACCATCAGGCCCAGGCCGCGCCGCCCGGTGCCGACGGCCAGCAGCAGCGGCGGCAGCAGCAGGTAGTACTGCTCCTCCAACGACAGCGACCAGAAATGCAGCAAGGGCTTGAGCTCGGCCGCGACATCGAAATAGCCGCTCTGCGCCCACAGCACGACATTGCTGACGAAGCCCAGTGCGCCCCAGTGCTGGCGGGCCAGGTCGGCGCCTTCCAGCGGCGCCAGCCACCAGGGGCTGCCCAGCAGGGTCAACGCCAGCACCACGTAGGCAGCCGGCAGCAGGCGACGGGCGCGGCGCGCATAGAAGACGGCCGCGCTGAAGCGGCCTGCACGCATGCCGGCCAGCACCTGGCCCGTGATCAGAAAGCCCGAGATAACGAAGAACAGGTCGACGCCCAGATAGCCGCCGGGGACGAGGCCGGGGGCGGCATGCTGCAGCAGCACCCCGGCGACGGCCAGGCCGCGCAGGGCCTGGATGTCCCAGCGGTGCAAGGCTTCGCGGTCGGCGTCGGGTGTGGGCATGGCCGGCATTGTTGTCGCCAAGGCGCCATGCCGCCTCGGCGACAAGCTGGGCGATCCGGCTGGGCCACACTGGCGCCCTGCCATCAGGAGCCGCGCCATGAACTTCGACTACAGCCCCAACGTCGCCCAGATGCGCGAGCGCCTGCTCGCCTTCTTCGACGAGCACATCTACCCGAACGAGAAGCGTTACCTCGACGAGGTGGCCGCCAACCGCCGCGCCGGCAATCCCTGGGTGCCCACCAAGGTCATCGAGGAACTCAAGCCCAAGGCACGCGCCGCCGGGCTGTGGAACCTCTTCCTGCCCAAGTCCAGCCGTGCGCCCGAGGGCCTGTCCAATCTCGAGTACGCGCCGCTGTGCGAGATCATGGGCCGCGTGTTCTGGGCGCCCGAGGTGTTCAACTGCTCGGCCCCCGACACCGGCAACATGGAGACGCTGGAGCGCTATGCGAGCGAGGGGCTGAAGGACAAGTGGCTGGAGCCGCTGCTGCGCGGCGAGATCCGCTCGGCCTTCCTGATGACCGAGCCGGCCGTGGCATCCAGCGACGCGACCAACATCGAATGCCGCATCGAGCGCGACGGTGACGACTACGTCATCAACGGCCGCAAGTGGTGGAGCTCCGGTGCCGGCGACCCGCGCTGCGCCGTCTACATCGTCATGGGCAAGACCAACGCCGAGGCCGGCCGCCACGAGCAGCAGTCCATGGTCGTCGTGCCGGCCAATGCGCCTGGCATCACGGTGCTGCGCCCGCTGTCCGTGTTCGGCTACGACGACGCGCCCCACGGCCACATGGAAGTGGAGCTGAAGAATGTGCGCGTGCCAGTGGGCAACATCCTGCTCGGCGAAGGCCGTGGCTTCGAGATCGCGCAGGGCCGCCTCGGCCCCGGCCGCATCCACCACTGCATGCGCAGCATCGGCGCGGCCGAGCGCGCGCTGCAGCTGCTGTGCGAGCGCGCCATCGCCCGCACCGCCTTCGGCAAGACGATTGCGCAGCAGACCGTCACGCAGGAGCGCATCGCGGAGTCGCGCTGCATGATCGAGCAGGCGCGCCTGCTGACGCTCAAGGCCGCCTACATGATGGACACGGTGGGCAACAAGGTCGCCAAGGCCGAGATCGCGATGATCAAGATCGTCGCGCCCAATATGGCCCTGCAGGTCATCGACTGGGCCATCCAGGTCTTCGGCGGCATGGGGGTCAGCGACGACACGCCGCTGGCCATGATGTGGGCCCACCAGCGGACGCTGCGCCTGGCCGACGGCCCGGACGAGGTGCACCGCAATTCGCTGGCCAAGCTCGAGCTGGCCAGCCACATGAAGCTGCCGGCCGACCGCGTCAGCATGCCGGTCACGCGCGGCGGCTGATCCCTCAGCGCAGCTTGACCGGCACCACCGGTTCGCGCGGCGGCAGCTTCTCCGGCGCGGGCACCGGGCTGGGTGAGTCCTCGCGCGGGCCGATGCGTGTTGATCCGGTGGCGACCTTCATGCCACCGCTTCCCGGCGGCGGCAGCCCAGCACGCCTGTCACGTGGTTCAGCACCTCGGGTGCCCAGCCCATGCCCATGTGGCTGGCCTGCACCTCGATGTCGCGGGCCAGTGGCCAGCGCCGTGCATGCGTGCAGGCCTCCCAGGCGACGACACCGTCACGGCGGCTGTAGAGCGAGATGGTGGGCACGGGCGGCGGCTCGGCGAGGCGCTCGCGCAGTGCGGCCTCGGCCGGCGCGCGTTGCCCGTTGAGCAGGCGGAACAGCCAGCCCACATTGGTGTCGTCAACGCTGCCGTTGAAGGGCGTGCCGATGGTGACGACATGGTGGACGCGGTCATGCCAGCGCTTGGCCAGCTCGCGCGCATAGAAGCCGCCCAGGCTCCAGCCCACGAAGCTGACCTCGCGTGCCGGCGCGACGCGTTCGTGCAGGGACTCGGCCAGCTTCTCCAGCCAGGCATCGACGTCACCGCGCGGGCCGGTGTTCATGCCCTGACCCCAGTCGAGGGCGCGAAAGCCGGCGCGTTCCAGGTGGCGGCGCAGCGGCCACAGCGTCAGGCCGTCGGTGCCCAGGCCGGGGAAAAGCACCACGGTATGGCCGGCGCCAACCTGCGTGGGCTGCTGGCGCCACTGCATCAGGGCTTGCCAAGCCTCCAACGTGGCGCGGGCGGGTTCGGAGGCCAGTAGTGACAGCGCCGGCCGCCGATTGGGCGCGACGACGGGCTTGGGAGTCAGGGTCACGACGGGGGTGGAGGTGGTCATGGCTGGGGTGGCGCAAGCCGTTGGGTCAGTCAATGGCCCCGATGCTGGGGCTGCGCGCCATGCGGCGGTGCCAGCGCGGCGCCAGCGCTGCTGTAGGACGGCACTGGCCGGCACAGGAAGCGGCGCTCTCCGACGCGACGGCCACGGCGCACGCAGGCACACTGCGGCGCCATGCAAGCCTTCATCAAGCCCTATCTCGCTGCCCTGCTCGTCATGGGTGTGCTGGACGCGCTCTGGCTGGGTTGGCTGGCCAAGGATTTCTACCGCCAGGAGATCGGCGCGCAGATGGCCGACCCCATCCGCTGGGCACCGGCCCTGGCCTTCTATTTCGCCTTCCCGGCCGCTCTGGTGGCCCTGGCCCTCTTCCCCGCCGGCCAGCCGCTGGGCATGCAGATCGGGCGCGCCGCCCTCGTCGGCCTGGTGGCCTATGGCGTCTACGACCTGACCAACCTCGCCACGCTGCGCCACTGGCCGCTGAAGCTCGCCATCGTGGACACGGCCTGGGGCACGTTGGCCAGCACGCTGGCCGGCGCGGCCGCGGCCTGGGTGGCGCAACGCTACTCGTAGATCAGGCCCCCGCCGGTGGCCCCGCCCGCGGCATCGTCGCCGCCGAGGATGAGGACGCGGCCATCCGCCAGGGCCGTCAGCGTGTGCCAGGCCCGCCCGGCCGGCATGGCGGCGAGAGCCTGCGCCGTGGCGTCCGGCGCATAGGCGCCGGCGGAGTGCGCGGCTGCTTCGGCGGCAGTCTGGCCGCCGAACAGCCGCACTTGCCCGTCGGGTAGCAGCAGGCTGCGCACCAGGCTGCGGGCCTGGTCCAGGCGGCCCTGCGGCACCAGCGTCTGCGTCATGGGGTCGAAGACCGGCACGGTGTCCAGCGGTGCCGGGCCGGTTTCGCTGCGCAGCTCGCCCCCCAGCACCAGCACGCGGCCGTCAGCCAGCAGGTGAGCGGCATGCATGGCGCGGCGCTCGGCGTCCAGCGGCGAGGCTACTGGCTCGAAACGCTCGGTGCGCGCGTCGAAGATCTCGGCCAGTCGCTGGTTCGTGCCCTGGTGATCGCCCCCGACGATGAGGATTCGACCGTCGGCCAGCCGCGTGGCCGTGGGGTATTCGCGGGCGTTGTGCATCGTCGCGGCAACGAGGCGGAAGCGCCGCGTGGCGGGGTCCCACAGCTCGACACTGTTGCTCTGCAGTCCGCCGACGAGCAAGACGCGGCCGTCGTCCAGGGCGACCGCCGCGTGGCGGATGCGGGGTCGCACCGTCCAGCCCGCTGGCTCGACGGCACCACTGCGCAGGTCGATGAGTTCCGCGAATCCTGCCGTGCTCAGGCCGACGAGACCCCCCACCACAAGGGCGCGATCGCCCGCCAGCGCGATGGCGGTGTGCTGGGCGCGGCCGCTGGCCATGCTGCCCATGCGGTTGAAGCTGCGCGTGGCGAGGTCAAAGCGGTCGATGGCTTCCGACATCGTCGACAGCCCGCGCGAGCCACCGATGACGACGACGCTGCCGTCCGCCGCCGGCAGCGCCGCGTGGTACTGCAGCGGCTGCGGCGTGGCGACGGCCACGTAGCGGTCGCGGTAGCGGGGCACGACGGTCAGTTCGCGGCGAGCGCTCGGCTGGCCCGGCGCCTCGACGACCAGCGTGTAGCGGCGCGGGCCGGCCAGCGCCGGCGTGGACACGGCCACGCCGCTTTGCACCCCGCCAATGTCGGGTTCGATGCGGCCCGCGCCGCCGTCGAAGCTGGCCGTGAGGCGTGCGCCTTCGCCCACGGCCACCGGGTCTGCAGCAAAGCCCTGGATGCCGGGGCCCGGCGCAGGAGCCGGCGCAGCGCCGCCGCCGCCCCCGCCGCAGGCGGACAACCCGAGGGCGGCGGCGGTCGCCAGGAAGTGGCGGCGGTTGGCAAGATCAGGCGAGGGCAGGGACATCACGGGCTCCAGGGCGGCAAAGGCGCGCATGCTGCGGGGCTCTGGTGCCGCCGTGAATTGCAGAATTGGTGATACCTTTTCGGCATGAATCCGGCCGGTCATCGCAGCATCGACATCCGCCAGCTGCGCTATTTCCTGGTCGTGGCCGAGGAACTCAACTTCCGCCGCGCCGCCGAGCGACTGCACCTGACGCAGCCGCCGCTTTCTCGCCAGATCGCCGCGCTGGAGCAGGCCCTGGGCGTGGCCCTGCTGGACCGGGCGGGGCCCGGCACGCGGCTGACGCCGGCCGGTGAGCAGGCGCGAGGCGCCTTCGAGCAGGCGGTGCGTGCCTTCGACGAGGCGCTGGCCCGGGTCGCTGCGCAAGCCAGCGAGCTGCGCCAGCGCCTGCGCCTGGGCCTGCCCTGGTGGATGGACATGAGCGCCTTCGCCACGCTGGACCGCGGCTGGCGCGAAGCCACCGGGCTGGCGCCGCTGGAGCCGCAGCTGGAGATCGGCCCCGAGCTGCTGGCCGGCCTCCTGAGGCGGACTCTGGACGCCGCGCTGATCGCGATGCCGCACGACCTGAAGGGCCTGGGCCATATCGAGGTCGCGCGGCTGCGGCATGTGGCCGTCGTGCCGGCCGACAGTCCGCTGGCGCGCAGGCGGGCGCTGCGCCTGGCGGACCTGCAGGACGGCCCCGTCTTCCTGCGCTTTGCCAAACGCGTCAATCCGGCGCTGTGGATGCATTACCAACGCCAGTACGACGCCCTGGGTTTCAAGCCTGCCCGCGAAGCGAACGCGCCCGGCACCTCGGCCACCATCGCGCAGATTGCCGCCGGCCGCGGCTGCACGCTGCTGCCGACGGCGCTGGCCCGGCAGCGCTATCCGGGCGTGGCCTACCGCCGCCTGCTCGACGAGGTCAGCGTGGACCTGCACCTGGTCTTCAGCGAAACGCTGGAGCCTGCCCTCGTTCAAGCGCTGACGGCGCAACGCGATCTTTTTCGGGTCGCCATCGACTGACCGGCGCCGCAGGCGACGCCACAATGCTGTCATGGCCAAGCCCGCACCCAAGCTCAACCCGGAAGAAGTCAAGCGCGTCATCGCCACCGCCTTCGAGGACGCGCCGCCGTACAACAAGGTGTTGCTGACGCATGGCATCGGCCATGGCGAGCTGGTGGCCCTGCTCAAGCGCGAGCTGACGCCGTCGGCCTACAAGCTCTGGGCCGCGCGTGGCAAGGCGAGCAAGGGCCCCACCAAGAAGGCGACCTGGCCCCATGGTCGCTGACGTGAAGCTGGACCGCCGCGCCATCCTCGGGCTGCTGGCTGCCCTGGCCGCCTGCAGCGATCCGGATGCCCGCATTCGCAACCGCATCGACACCGGCTGGCACCGCGACGACCTCGAGGCCCTGCTGCTGAACTGGCACGGCCATGCGCTGCGGCCCGACGGCAGCTTCCAGCTGGCCTTCGACCGCAGCTGGAAGGCCTTGCCCCAGCCCGAGCTCGAGCTGACCGGTCAGGCCCGCCTCGTCTACGCCTTCGCGGCCGCCCACGAGTTCATCCCGGATGCGGGTTATCTCAAGGTGGCGCGGCGTGGCGCCGACTACCTGCTGCAGCGCTTTCGCGACCCCGTGCATGGCGGCTTCTTCCACACCGTCGGGTCCGACGGCGCTCCGAAGGCGACCGTCAAGCGAGCCTATGGCCATGCCTTCGCGCTGCTGGCCCTGTCCGAGATCTACCGCATCGGCGGCGACGTGCGCTACCGCGACGCGGCCCTGCAGGCCTGGCGCGAGATCGACGCCGGCTTCAGCGATCCGGCCGGCGGCCTGTACAACGAATGCGAGCGCGACTTCAAGCCCATCCCCGGCGGGCGCACGCAGAACCCGGTCATGCACATGTTCGAGGCCCTGCTCGCGCTGCGCGAGGCCAGCGGCGACAGGATGGCCGAGGCTGGCGCGCGGCGCCTGGGCGATTTCGTCGCCTACAAGCTGCTGCAGGGCCAGGCGGAGGGCAGCGCCCACATCCCCGAGTGGTACGACGAGAACTGGAAGCCGCTGCCCACCCGGGAAGCCGGCGGCTATATCGACATCGGCCACCAGTTCGAGTGGAGCCATCTGCTGACGACGGGCGCCGTGGTCTCGCCCATCTACGCCCAGGTGTCCGAACGCGTGCTCGCCTATGTGCTGGCCACGGGCTATGACGAGATCGACGGCGGCTGCGGCCGGAAGGCCTTTCCGGACGGTGGCAAGGCGGATGCGAGCAAGGGCTGGTGGCAGCAGGCGGAATGCCTGCACGGCCTGCTTGTCGCGGCCCAGGCGACGGCCCGCAACGACCTGTGGCGGCGCTATGAGCAGACGCAGGGGCTGATCAAGAGCCAGCTCGTCGACGCCGAGCATGGCGGCTGGCGCATGGCCGACGCCCTGCCCTGCAAGAGCGGCGGTTGCCGCGATGTGCAGCCCGACCCGTATCACATCGTGCGCCTGCACCAGGCCGCGCTCAAGGTCGCCAGCTGACGGCCTGCCAAAGGCGGGACATCACACGCTGTTGCTCCAGCTCGACAGCGGCCTCGGCCTGAGCACCTTATCCTTCGCGGCGGCGCGCCCAAGCGCCGGGCCACGCCCTGGGAAGGCTAGTGGCTAACCCGGACACGCGATGCGAAAACCAGCATCGAGAAGTCCAAAAATGTGATTAGTCGCGAATCGGTCGGCCCCATAGCATGAATTCAGACCCGAGCCCAACCGGCCCCTCAGAGGCTGAAGACGCTGACAGGGTTGGACAGCCTACCCATAACGATTCCCGGAGACACGATGAAGAACCAAGGCCTGGCGCCGCTGCATGCGCGTGCCCATTTCCAGAAGATTCCGAGCTTTGCCCTCAGCCTGACCGCCGCCGCCGCGCTGGCCGCCCTGTCCGCCACCGCCGGGGCCCAGGAAGCCGCCAAGGCCGAGTCGTTGGAGACGGTGACGATCACCGGTGTCCGGGCTTCGCTGACCAAGAGCCTGGCGAACAAGCGCACCAACGACCAGGTAGTGGAATCGGTCGTTGCCGAAGACATCGGCAAGCTGCCCGACAACAACGTCGTCGAAGCGCTGCAGCGCGTGACGGGCATCCAGGTCACCAACCGCGCCGGCGGCGAAGTCGGTACCCTTTCCATCCGCGGTCTGCCTGACATTGCCACCACCTGGAACGGCCGCAACATCTTCACCGCCTCCGGCACGCAGGTGGCGCTGCAGGACATTCCCTCGACCCTGGTTCGCCAGATCGACGTCTACAAGACGCGCGACGCCGGCCAGCTCGAAAACGGCATCGCCGGCCAGATCGACGTCAAGTCGCTGCGCCCCTTCGATTTCAAGGGCGCGAAGCTGTCGCTGCTGGCGCGTGAAACCTATCTCGACCCCGCAGAAAAGTGGAATCCGCAGCTGAGCGCCCTGGCCAGCAACCGCTGGAAGACCGACGCCGGTGATTTCGGTGCGCTGGTCAATCTGTCGATGGTCAAGACGAACTACCGCAACGAGAGCGTGACCCCCGGGGCCATGGTGCCCTTCACCAGCCCCAATGCCGCTGAAGTCCCGGCTGGCTATACGCCGTTGCAGCGCATCTTCGACAACAACATCTGGACGGCTGGCACCTACACCGGCTTGCCGCAGCAGGCGGGTTCGACGCTGAACTTCAACGGCACTGCACGCCCTTACTACCTTGCGCGTGACGCCGTTTTCCAGAGCGACGTTGAAGGCGAGCGCAAGCGCCCGGCCGCGAACATCGCCCTGCAGTGGCAACCGAACGCAGATGCCGTCTACACGTTTGAAACGATGTACAACGGTTATCGCGACAAGTCTTTCAACAGGCTGCTGTTCAGCTTCGTGGACTGGTGGGGCAGTCTCGGCAGCAACCCCGCGAGCACGATCACGACATTCCCGGGCACCAACGTCATCAAGACGCGGACCGTCAATGACGTCTATGGCTTCAACAGCGGCGACTACACCACCTCGGCCACCGATTCCCGAATCTATGCCCTGAACGGCAAGTGGAATCTCGGTGACCGGCTGAAGCTGGACGGCGATGTTTCGTACCAGACCAGCAAATACCACTCGGAATTCACCGCGACCCGCATTGATCGCGTCGCGCCGTCCATCACGGTCGATTTCAATGCCGGCGGCGGCAACACGGCGTTCAAGTTCAACAACAACGCCGACCTGGCGGACCCCACCAAGTGGAACGTGGCGCAGTTCTACGACAACGCCAACCGCAACGAGGGCAGCGCCGCGACGGCCAGCCTGTCGGGCGCCTACGACGCCGACTGGGGTCCGCTGAAGACGCTGAATTTCGGCGTGCGCGTCGACAGCCGCAAGGCGTCGGAGGCGAACCGGACGCAATCGGCCTTCCTGGGCCGCAACCTGGCCTCGCTGGGTGCGAATTACTACCACGTCAATTCGAACTTCGGCACGGACATTTCAGACGTTCCGCGCTCCTGGATCGAGCCGAATGCGTACTACATTCGCGACAACATCGACGCGTGGCGCAAGCTCTACAACTCGGTCGATGCGAATTTCCAGACGACCGACAAGCTGAGCCTGCAGAAGACCTTCGACGTCAAGGAAGACACCACCAACCTCTTCCTGATGGCGGACACCGAAAGCCAGTTGTTCGGCCGCCCTCTGCGCGCCAATTTCGGCGTGCGCTATGTGCAGGTCGACACCAGCATGACGGCCTACGCCGTCAACGCCACCACCAAGGTGGTGACGCCGACGAACGGCGAGAAGACGGCCAAGAAGTTCCTGCCCAGCCTGACGCTGCGTTACGAGCCGGTCAAGGACGTGCTGGTGCGCTTCAACTACGGTGAAACGCTGCGCCGGCCGGGCTTCGGCGATCTCAACCCGGTGCTGCAACTCAGCGACGACGTCTCGCGGGTCGGCTACGGCGGYGGTGGCGGCGGCAATCCCGGCCTGGAGCCGACGCGCTCCAAGAACCTCGACCTGACGGGTGAGTGGTATTTCCAGAAGGACAGCGCGCTTTACGGCACCTTGTTCCAACGCAAGATCGATGGCTTGGTCGTGCCCCTGCGTCGCCGCATTCACGTCGACCCGGCCAACGACCCGTTCCGCAACTCGACCTCCGGCGGCGACCACACCAATGGCTACGACTACGTCATCAGCTCGCCGGTCAATGCGTCCAACGGCAAGATCAGTGGCCTCGAACTGGGCACCATCTACTTCCCGAAAGGCTTGCCGGGCCTGCTGGATGGCCTGGGCTTCCAGGGCAGCGTGACGCGCCTGACCTCGTCGCAGAACGTGCCGACCGCCAACAGCGCCGGCCAGATCGTCTCGCAACTGGAGACGCCCTTCTTCGGCGTGTCCAAGCTGTCGTGGAATGCCACGCTGGCCTACGAGAAAGGCCCGATCGGCGCCCGCCTGTCCTATGTCCGTCGCTCGGCCTTCCTGGCCGCCAACGAAGCCGCGCTGTTCGCCAACCCGATCGGCATCTGGCGCCAGCCGGAAAAGAGCGTGGACCTCCAGCTGACCTACAACATCAACGATCGCATGGCGCTGGACATCAGCGGCGTCAACCTGACGAACGAGATGCAGCAGCAGTACTACCACTTTGGCGAAGCCGGCAATCCGGAGTTGACCAATTTCGGCACGGTCCAGACCGGCCGCGCGATCTCGGTCGGTTTCCGCTGGAAGCTTTAAGTCGAGCCTTTGCTCGCAGGGCGTTGCAGGGGCCTCCCCGGCAACGCCCTTTTTCTATCTGGCAGTCCTCATGTCCGACCTGATTGAGCCGCTGATCCGCCAGCGCGCCGACCCCCACATCAGCCGCCACGCCGACGGCTATTACTACTTCACCGCCTCGGTGCCGCAGTACGACCGCATCGAGGTGAGGCGGGCGACGACCATCGAGGGCCTGGTGAATGCGCCGGTCTTCGATGTCTGGCACAAGCCCGACACGGGGCCCTACTCCGAGCTGATCTGGGCGCCCGAGCTGCATTTCAACGACGGTGCCTGGTATGTCTACTTCGCCGCGGCGCACACCCGTGCGCTGGATCACCTCGGCATGTTCCAGCACCGGATGTACGCGATCCGGAACACCGCCAAGGATCCTTTGGGCGGCGAATGGGAGTTCCTTGGCCAGGTCGATACCGGCATCGACAGCTTCTGCCTGGACGCGACCACCTTCAGCCACCGCGGCCAGCTCTACTACCTGTGGGCGCAGAAGGACCCGGCCATCCCGGGCAACTCCAATCTCTACATTGCGCCGATGAAGACGCCCTGGCAGCTTGGCGGCGCGCCGGTGCTGCTGAGCCGCCCCGAGTACGACTGGGAATGCCGCGGCTTCCTCGTCAACGAGGGGCCGTCGGTGCTGCAGCGCAACGGCCGCGTCTTCATCAGCTACTCGGCCAGCGCGACGGACGAGAACTACGCCATGGGCCTGCTGTGGGCCGACGAGGGCGCCGATCTGCTGGACCCGACGAGCTGGCGCAAATCCGTCCAGCCCGTCATGCGCAGCGCGGCCGAGGACAGCGTCTTCGGCCCCGGCCACAACAGCTTCACCGTGACCGACAAGCCGGACGAGGTGCTGCTGGTCTATCACGCCCGCACCTATACGGAGATCGTCGGCGACCCGCTCTGGAACCCCGATCGACACACTTTCGTGAAGCCGCTGCGCTGGTCGGCCGACGGCATGCCGGTGTTCGGCAAGCCCTCCCGGCGCGGTTGATGCCAGTTTCGGTATCGGTACGCCGAGTTATTTGATTGGATTGCGTATCGCCCCCCTCCTAGCATCGTTTCCATACGGCAAACCTGCTTGCCGCCAGAACGACCTCCGAGACAAGACATGACGACTGACGACAAGAAGAGCAAGGTCAAGCTGCGCTCCGCCGAGTGGTTCGGTACCCAGGACAAGAACGGTTTCATGTACCGCTCCTGGATGAAGAACCAGGGCATCCCCGACCATGAGTTCAACGGCAAGCCCATCATCGGCATCTGCAACACCTGGAGCGAGCTGACGCCCTGCAACGCCCACTTCAGAAAGCTGGCCGAGCATGTCAAGCGCGGCATCATCGAAGCGGGCGGTTGGCCGGTCGAGTTCCCGGTGTTCTCCAGCGGTGAGAGCAATCTGCGCCCTACGGCCATGCTGACGCGCAACCTCGCCAGCATGGACGTCGAGGAGTCGATCCGCGGCAACCCAATGGATGCCGTCGTGCTGCTGGTGGGTTGCGACAAGACCACGCCCGCCCTGCTGATGGGCGCGGCCAGCGTCGACGTGCCGGCCATCGTCGTCACCGGCGGCCCGATGCTGAACGGCAAGCTCAAGGGCAAGAACATCGGCTCGGGCACGGCCGTGTGGCAGCTGCACGAGCAGGTCAAGGCCGGCGAGATCAGCATGCATGACTTCATGGCCGCCGAGGCCGGCCACTCGCGCTCGGCCGGCACCTGCAACACCATGGGCACGGCCAGCACCATGGCCTGCATGGCCGAGGCGCTGGGCACCTCGCTGCCGCACAACGCCGCCATCCCCGCCGTCGATGCGCGCCGTTATGTGCTGGCCCATCTGTCCGGCATGCGCATCGTCGAGATGGTGTGGGAGCAGCTGACGCTGTCCAAGGTGCTGACCAAGGAAGCCTTCGAGAACGCCATCCGCGTCAACGCCGCCATCGGCGGCTCCACCAACGCCGTCATCCACCTGAAGGCCATTGCCGGCCGCATCGGCGTGGACCTGGAGCTGGAAGACTGGACCCGCATCGGCCGCGGCACGCCCACCGTCGTGGACCTGCTGCCCTCGGGCCGCTACCTGATGGAAGAGTTCTATTACGCCGGCGGCCTGCCCGCCGTGCTGCGCCGCCTGGGCGAGGCCGACCTGCTGCCGCACAAGGACGCGCTGACCGTCAACGGCAAGAGCCTGTGGGCCAACGTCGTCGACGCGCCCATCTATGACGACGAAGTCATCCGCAAGCTCGACAACCCGCTCATCAAGGACGGCGGCATCTGCATCCTGCGCGGCAATCTCGCGCCGCGCGGTGCCGTGCTCAAGCCCTCGGCCGCCACGCCCGAGCTGATGAAGCACCGCGGCCGCGCCGTCGTCTTCGAGGACTTCGAGGACTACAAGGCCCGCATCGTCGACCCCGACCTGGCGGTGGACGCGACGTCCATCCTCGTCATGAAGAACTGCGGCCCCAAGGGCTACCCCGGCATGGCCGAGGTCGGCAATATGGGCCTGCCGCCCAAGCTGCTCGCCGCCGGCGTGAAGGACATGGTGCGCATCTCCGACGCGCGCATGAGCGGCACTGCCTACGGCACCGTCGTGCTGCATGTGGCACCCGAGGCGCGCGCCGGCGGGCCGCTGGCCGTCGTCCAGGAAGGTGACTTCATCGAGCTGGACTGCGCTGCCGGCCGCCTGCACCTGGACGTGCCCGAGGAAGAGCTCAAGCAGCGCCTCGAAGCCTGGGCTGCCGCCCAGACCGTGGACCCGCAGGACGCCAGCGGCTATCGCCAGCTCTATGTGCAGCATGTGCTGCAGGCCGACGAAGGCTGCGACTTCGACTTCCTGCGCGGCAAGCGCGGCTCCGCCGTCCCGCGCCACTCTCACTGAGGTTTGATTTCATGAGCATCACCCTCCAGGGCCTGGCCCTGATCGGCGGCCAGCCCGTGCGCGGCGCCGGCGCCGCCTTTCAGGCTTTCGACCCGAGCAAGAACGAAGCCCTCGGCCCCGACTTCAATGCCGTTGACGCCGCCCAGGTTGCAGAGGCCTGCGAGCTGGCCGGCGCCACCTTCGACGCCTACCGTGCCACCACCGACCAGGAGCGCGCCGACTTTCTGGAGCAGATCGCGGCCCAGATCCTGGCCCTGGGCGACGAGCTCATCGTCCGCGCGATGGCCGAGACCGGCCTGCCCCGCCTGCGCCTGGAAGGCGAGCGTGGCCGCACGATGAACCAGCTGAAGCTCTTCGCCGAGCTGCTGCGCGAAGGCAGCTGGCAGGACGCCCGCATCGACACCGCCCTGCCCACACGCACGCCGCCGCGGCCGGACCTGCGCCTGCGCTTTGTCGGCGTCGGCCCGGTGGCCGTGTTCGGCGCCAGCAACTTCCCGCTGGCCTTCTCGGTCGCCGGTGGCGACACCGCCGCGGCGCTCGCCGCAGGCTGCCCCGTCGTCGTCAAGGCGCACTCGGCCCACCCCGGCACATCCGAGCTCGTCGGCCGCGCCGTCGTCGAGGCCGTACGCCTGAGCAAGCTGCCGGCCGGCGTCTTCGCGCTGCTGACCGGCAGCGGCCACGGCATCGGCGACACGCTGGTGCGCCACCCGGCCATCCAGGCCGTCGGCTTCACCGGCTCACGCAGCGGTGGCATCGCCTTGATGGCCGCTGCCGCCGCGCGTGCCCAACCCATCCCGGTCTATGCCGAGATGAGCAGCATCAACCCCGTCGTCCTGCTGCCCGGCGCCTTGGCCGCGCGCGGCGCCGATATCGCGACCGGCTTCGCGGCGTCGCTCGTCATGGGCGTCGGCCAGTTCTGTACCAACCCCGGCCTGGTGCTGGGCATTGCCGGCGCCGACTTCGACCGCTTTGCCGCTGCCGCCGCCGAGGCCCTCAAGCCCGTGTCCGCCGCCACCATGCTGACGCCCGGCATCGCCAGCGCCTACCAGCGCGGCGAGGACCAGCTCGCCGGCCAGCCCGAGGTCGCGACGCTGACCCGCGGCTCGTCCAGCGCTTGCCAAGGCGCGCCGGCCCTGTTCAAGACCACCGGCACGGCCTTCCTGGCCAACCACGCGATGTCTGCGGAAATCTTCGGCCCGGCCTCGCTGCTCGTGGCCTGCCGCGACGTCGATGAATTGCTTGCCGTCATCGAGGGCCTGGAAGGCCAGCTGACCGCGACGCTGCAGCTGCAGGACGACGACGAAGCCGACCTCGCCACCGCCCGCCGCCTGCTGCCCGCTCTCGAGCGCAAGGTCGGCCGCATCCTGGCCAACGGCTATCCGACCGGTGTCGAGGTGTCGACGGCCATGGTCCACGGCGGCCCCTTCCCGGCCACCAGCGACGGCCGCAGCAGCTCCGTCGGCACGGCGGCCATCCAGCGCTTCCTGCGCCCGGTCTGCTACCAGAACATGCCGCGGGCTCTGCTGCCGGCGGTGCTGCGCGAGCCCAACGAGCGCGGCGTCTGGCGGCGCCGCGACGGCGCGCTGACACGCAACTGAAGAACACAAGACAAACGACAGGAGACAAGACGATGAAGAAGCAACTGCTGGCCAAACTGATCGCGATTGGGGCCACGCTGGCGGTGGGCGCCAGCGCCCTGGCCGCCGACATCAAGCTGGTCGTCAATGCTGACCAGCCTGGCCCCGTCATCCACCGCAACATCTACGGCCAGTTCGCCGAGCACCTGGGCACGGGCATCTACGAGGGCATGTGGGTCGGCCCCGACTCCAAGATCCCGAACGTGCGCGGCTGGCGCAAGGATGTCGTCGCGGCGCTGAAGGAACTCAAGGTGCCGCTGGTGCGCTGGCCCGGTGGCTGCTTCGCCGACGAATACCACTGGCGCGAAGGCATCGGCCCGCGCAAGAGCCGCCCGGTGAAGGTCAACACCACCTGGGGCGGCGTGCCCGAGGACAACGCCGTCGGCACGCACGAGTTCTTCGACCTCGTCGAGCAGCTCGGCGCCGAGGCCTATGTGAACGGCAACCTCGGCACCGGCAGCGCCCAGGAAATGGCCGAGTGGCTGGAGTACATGACCTCCACCGGCAAGTCCACGCTGGCCGAGCAGCGCCGCAAGAACGGCCGCGACAAGCCTTTCCGCGTGCATTACTTTGCCGTCGGCAACGAGGCCTGGGGCTGCGGCGGCAACATGCGTCCCGAGTACTACGCCGACCAGTACCGCCAGGTCGCGACCTTCCTGAAGACGCCGCAGGAGAACCGCCCCATCTTCATCGCCAGCGGCGGCAACGGCATGCAGACGGAATGGACGGAAGCCCTGAGCAAGGGCGTGCACAGCGTCAACGCCATCTCCCACCACGCCTACACCCTGCCCACCGGCAACTGGGAGAAGAAGGGCTCGGCCGTGGGCTTCCCCGAGAGCGAATGGGTGTCGACGCTGGGCAATGTCCAGCAGATCGAGACCATGATCAAGGTGAACAAGGCCGTCCTCGACAAGAACGACCCGAGCAAGAAGATCGGTTTCTACTTCGACGAGTGGGGCAGCTGGTACGACCCCGATCCCGGCAGCAACCCCGGCTTCCTCGTGCAGCGCAACACGCTGCGTGATGCGCTGCTGGCCGCCCTGCACTTCAACGTGTTCCACGCCCACGCCGACCGCGTGCACATGACCAACATCGCCCAGATGGTCAACGTGCTGCAGGCCATGATCCTGACCAGCAAGGACAAGCTCGTCCTGACGCCGACCTACCACGCGTTCGCGCTGTACACGCCCTTCCAGGACGCGACCTCGCTGCCCGCCACCATCGAGAACAACCCGGTCTACAAGGTGGACAAGTTCTCGATGCCGGCGCTGTCCGCCACCGCCGCGCGCGGCAAGGACGGCAAGCTCTACATCGGCCTCGTCAACGCCCACGCCACGCAGGCCGCCGAGCTGACGCTGCAGGTGGGCTCGGCAGCACCCAAGGCCGTCAAGGGCAAGCTGCTGACGGCCGGTGCGATGGATGCGCAGAACGAACTCGGCAAGCCGGCGCAGGTCGTGCCCCAGGCCTTTGAGGCCCAGGCCACTGGCGGCAAGCTGACGCTGAAGCTGCCGGCCAAGTCGGTCGTCGTCGTCGCCGTCGAGGGCTGACCAGCCCCTTCGGCCAAGCACTTTCTGCTGATCCGCAACCCTGGGCCTGCCGTGCTGCTTGCCCAGGCCTTGCGCTGCGTTCGTGGTCCGCACGCGGCATATCAAAACCAGGATCGACCGCGTCTGCAATGTCATTGGTGCGCTGCCGCCGAGCCTCCTAGGCTGCGCCAGACACAACCATCAGATCCGGAGACAAACTCGTCATGGCCATTCACAACCGACGCGACTTCCTCGCGGGCTCGGCCGCCCTCGCGCTGACCGGCTGCGGCGGCGGAGGGGGTGGTGCGGCCGCGCCGGCACCCAGCCCGACGCCCGCGCCCGCCCCAGCGCCCGCGCCCACACCTGCTCCCGCTCCCGCACCGACGCCAGCGCCAGCACCCGCTCCTTCGCAGGCGCCGGTGAGCTTCACCAACGCGGCGGTGCATGACCCCTCGGTGATCCGCGCCGACGGTTCGTTCTATGTCTTCGGCTCGCACCTCGCGGCGGCGAAGACGAGCGACCTGATGAACTGGACCAAGATCGCCGACGTCGTCAACGACAGCAATCCGCTGTTCGGCAACAAGGTGACGACCGAGCTGGCCGAGACGCTGGCCTGGGCCCAGACGACGACGCTGTGGGCGCCCGACGTGACCAGGCTGGCCGACGGCAAGTTCTATATGTATTACTGCGCCTGCAAGGGCGACTCGCCGCGTTCGGCGCTGGGCGTTGCCGTCGCCAGCAAGGTGGACGGGCCCTACGTCAACAAGCAGATCCTGCTGAAGTCCGGCCAATGGGGCCTGGCCAGCGAGGACGGCAGCATCTACGACGCCACCAAACATCCCAACGTCGTCGACCCGGCCGTGTTTGCCGATGCGACGGGCAAGCTGTGGATGGTCTATGGCTCCTATTCGGGCGGCATCTTCATCATGCAGCTCGATGCCGCGACGGGACTGCCGCTGGCGGGCCAGGGCTATGGCAAGCATCTGATGGGCGGCAACCATGCGCGCATCGAGGGCGCCTATGTGATCTACAGCCCGCAGAGCAAGTACTACTACCTCTTCACGTCCTTCGGGGGCCTGGATGCCGTGGGCGGCTACAACGTGCGTGTCGCGCGCTCGCTGTCGCCCGACGGCCCCTACCTCGACGGCGCGGGCACCGACATGGCCACCGTCAAGGGCGCGGCCGGCACGGTCTTCGACGACGCCAGCATCACGCCCCACGGCATGAAGCTGATGGGCGGCCACCAGTTCGCGCTGGCCACCGGCGAGACGGGCACGGCCCTGGGCTATGTCTCGCCCGGCCACAACTCGGCCTACTACGACGCGGCGACGGGCCAGTACTTCATCGTCTTCCACACGCGCTTCCCGAACACGGGCGAGGCGCATGAGATCCGCGTGCACGAGATGCACCTGAACGAAGACGGCTGGCTGGTCATCGCGCCGCTGCGCTATGCCCCGCTGAGCCTGGCCACGCCGGCGCAGACGGTCGAGGTCACGGCGGCGCAAGCGGCAGGGACGTACAAGCTGGTCAACCATGGCAAGGACATCACGGCGACGAGCAAGGCCTCGATCAACGTCACGCTGAACGCCGATGGCACGGTCAGCGGCGGCATGACGGGCACCTGGACCATCAAGGCCGGCAACAAGCTGACGATCGCGTCCGGCGGCACAAGCTATGTGGGCGTGCTGTCACGGCAGTGGAATACGAATGCCGGCGCCTTCGTCGTCAGCTTCAGCGCACTGTCTTCAGGCGGCGTGTCGCTTTGGGCCATTCGCACGGGGGCCTGATGCGAGCCTTCCTGCTGGCCCTTGCCTTCGTCGTCACCGGCGCGGGCGCGGCCACGCAGGGCTTTCCGCTGGACCGGGTCCGCCTGCTCGACGGGCCCTTCCTCGAAGCGCAGACGACCGACCTCCATTACCTGATGGCGCTCGACCCTGAGCGCCTGCTCGCGCCCTTCCGCCGCGAAGCCGGCCTGCCGGTGCCGGTGCCGAGCTATGGCAACTGGGAGTCCAGCGGCCTCGACGGCCACATGGGCGGGCACTACGTGTCGGCGCTGGCGCTGATGTATGCGTCCACTGGCGATGCCGAGGTCAAGCAGCGCCTGGACTACGTCATCGCCGAACTGAAGCGCTGCCAGGACAAGCTCGGCAGCGGCTATCTCGGCGGCATCCCCGACGGCGCCAAGGCCTGGAGCGAGATCGTCGCGGGCGATCTCAAGGTCGACAGCTTCTCCGTCAACGGCCGCTGGGTGCCTTGGTACAACATCCACAAGATGTTCGCCGGCCTGCGCGACGCCTGGGTGCACGCCGGCAGCGCCGACGCCAAGCTCATGCTCGTGCGCATGAGCGACTGGGCGCTGCGGCTGACGACGCCGCTGAGCGACGCGCAGATGCAGGACATGCTGCGTGCCGAGCATGGCGGCATGAACGAGGTGCTGGCCGACGTGTCCGAGATGACGGGCGACCTGCGCTATCTCGCCCTGGCCCGCCGCTTCTCCCACCAGGCCATCCTGCAGCCGTTGGCCGCCGGTCAGGACAAGCTGACCGGCCTGCACGCCAACACGCAGATACCCAAGGTCATCGGCTTCGCGCGCATTGCCCAGCTCGGTGGCGAAGATGAAGGCCGCCGCGCTGCCGAGTTCTTCTGGCGCACGGTGACGAGCAAGCGCACGGTCGCCATCGGCGGCAACAGCGTCAAGGAGCATTTCCATCCGGCCGACGACTTCCGGCCCATGCTCAACGAGGTCGAAGGCCCCGAGACCTGCAACAGCTACAACATGCTGAAGCTGACGGCGCTGCTGCAGCAGGCGGCACCGGAGCAGGGCCAGTACGCGGACTTCTACGAGCGCACCCTCTACAACCACATCCTCGCGTCACAGCATCCCGGTGAGGGCGGCTTCGTCTACTTCACGCCGATGCGGCCCCAGCACTACCGCGTTTACTCGCAGGTGGAGCAGGGCATGTGGTGCTGCGTGGGTTCCGGCATCGAAAGCCATGCGCGGCATGGTGAGTTCATCTACGCGCACGACAGCGACTCGCTCTACGTGAACCTCTTCATCGCGTCCAAGCTGGATTGGCGCGAGCGTGGCATCCACCTCACGCAATCCACCCGTTTCCCGGACGAGTCGCGCACACGCCTGACGGTGCATGACGCGGGCGAGTTCGCGCTGAAGATCCGCTACCCCGGCTGGGTGGCGCCCGGCGCGCTCAAGGTCAAGCTGAACGGCAAGCCCGTCGTCGTGAAAGCCAAGCCCGGTGGCCATGTCGAGCTGCGCCGCGCCTGGGCCGCCGGCGATCGGGTCGACGTCGAGCTGCCGATGCGCACGACGCTGGAGCCCATGCCCGGCCTGAAGCACTACGTCGCCGTGCTGCACGGCCCCATCGCGCTGGCCGCCAAGACACCGCAGCCCGGCGAAGCGCTCAGCTTCAAGGCCGACGGCTCGCGCATGGGCCATATCGCCCAGGGCGCCGTTTGCCCGCAGGATGCTGCGCCCGTCTTCGTCAGCGATCGCGCCGACTTCGTGCGCCGCTTCCGGCCCCTGCCCGGCCAGCCATTGACCTTCGTGGCGCCTGGCCTCATCCAGGGCCGCGAAGGCGCCGACAAGCTGCAGCTGATTCCCTTCTTCCGCCTGCATGACTCCCGCTACATGCTGTACTGGGGCCACACGACGCGGGCCCAGCAGAGCCTCGTGCGCGCCGAGCTGGCCAAGGCGGAGGAGGCGCGCCTGGCCCTGGATGCCCAGACCCTCGACCAGGTCGCGCCCGGTGAGCAGCAGCCCGAGTCCGACCATGGCTTCAAAGGCGAGGGCGTCGAGACCGGTATCGCGCCGGCCGGCCGTTGGCGGCATGCGCGGCAGTGGTTCGGCTACACGCTCAGCGACCCGCAGTCCCAGGCCCGCCTGCTGAGGCTGACGCTGGCCAGTGGCGACGCCGGCCGGCGCTTCGAGGTCGTCGTCAACGGCCGCGTCATCGCAGAGCTGGAACTGGCCGGCGACACCCAGCCCCTCTACGCCCGCGACATCCCGCTGCCGGCCGATCTCGTCGCTGCAGCGGGCGGAAAACTCGAGGTGCGCTTCGTCGCAAGACCGGGATCCATCGCGGGCGGCCTCTACGGCCTGAGATTGCTGCGTTAGGTTGACGGCAGCGGGCGGCGGCCTTCCACTGCCCCCATGCCGCTGACCCGACGCAACTGCCTCGCCCTCGCCGCCACACCCCTCGCCGCAGGCGCCTCGCCTTCCGAAGTCGTCATCGCCCTCGACGCACAGAACCCGCCCTTCATGTACGCCGACCGTGACGGCCAGCCGCACGGCGTCTACCCGCTGCTGCTGCGCACGCTGTTCACGCGCCTGGACGTGCCCCTGCGCCTGGCCTGCCTGCCCTGGCCGCGCGCGCTGGTCGGGCTGGACCGGGCCGAGCATGGCGTCGGCGGCATCTACGCCACGGCCGAGCGCCAGGCTCGCCACGACTTCAGCCAGGCCCTGCATGTCGAGACCATCAAGGTCTACACCCGCCGCGGCGGCATGCGGCTGTTCGACCGCATCGACGATCTGCGCGGCCTGCGCGTGGGCGTGCTGCGCGGCTGGAGCTATGGCGACAGCTTCGACGCCGCCAGCCGTGCCGGCCTGTTCATGGCCGAGCCGGTGTCGTCGGACTCGCAGAACTTCGGCAAGCTGGAGCGCGGCTTCCTGGACGTGGCGGTGGCCATCGAACAGTCCGGCGACACGCTGCTGGCTACCGGCGAGTTCCCGTCGGTGCGGGCATTGCCCAACCCGCTGACCGAGAACCCGACCTATCTGGCCTTCAACAAATCGGCCCAGCAGCGCGCGCTGATCGCTCGTTTCGATGAAAGTTTGGACAAGCTGCGCCGCAGCGGCGAGCACGCCCGTATCGTTTCCCTGGGGCTGAGGGACTAGGCATACCGATTTCGGCATGTATTTGCCGAGAAATGTCATTGGTCGCGCATCGCTCGCCTTCCTACGATGACCCGTCACAAGACCGATACGGAGACAGACATGAATATCCTGCGCCGCAGCCTGCTGGCCGCCGCTTTGCTGACCCCGGCCTTCGCGGCCCTCGCCGCCCCCCTCGTCATGGGCTTCTCCCAGGTCGGTGCCGAGAGCGAATGGCGCACGGCCAATACCGCTTCCGTGAAGGCCGCGGCCAAGGAGGCCGGCATCACGCTGAAGTTCGCCGACGCGCAGCAGAAGCAGGAGAACCAGGTCAAGGCCATCCGCAGCTATATCGCGCAGAAGGTCGACGTCATCGCCTTCTCGCCGGTCGTGGAAAGTGGCTGGGACACGGTGCTCAAGGAAGCCAAGACGGCGGGCATCCCCGTCATCCTGACCGACCGCGCCGTCAAGGTGGCCGACCCGTCGCTCTACGTCACTTTCATCGGCTCCGACTTCGTCGAGGAAGGCCGCAAGGCCGGCCGCTGGGTGCTGGAGCGCGCCGCCAAGGCACCCGGTGGCGCCCTGAACATCGTCGAGCTGCAGGGCACCGTGGGCTCGGCCCCGGCCATCGACCGCAAGAAGGGCTTTGAAGAAGTCATCAAGGCCAATGCCAAGTTGCAGATCATCCGCTCCCAGTCCGGCGAGTTCACGCGCGCCAAGGGCAAGGAGGTCATGGAGGCCTTCCTGAAGGCCCGCGACAAGAAGATCGACATCCTGTTCGCCCACAACGACGACATGGCCATCGGCGCCATCCAGGCGATCGAGGAAGCCGGCCTGAAGCCGGGCCAGGACATCGCCATCGTCTCCATCGACGGCGTGCGCGGCGCCTTCGAGGCCATGAAGGCGGGCAAGCTCAACGTGACCGTGGAGTGCAACCCGCTGCTGGGCCCGCAGCTGATGCAGCTGGCCAAGGACATCGTCGCCAAGAAGCCGGTGGAGAAGCGCATCACGGTGACCGAAGGCGTCTACACGGCCGATGTCGCCGCCAAGGAATTGCCGAACCGGAAGTACTGAGGCCGGACCGAGGACAGGACCTGCGTCCTGTCCGACGCCTGCCGAAGGACTCGTCGCTTGCAAGCGACGAGGCATGAGAGTGCAGACATGAATCTCCCAATCACCAGTACCCCGGTGCTGGCGCTGTCCGGCATCCACAAGGGCTTCCCGGGCGTCAAGGCGCTCAGCGATGTCAGCCTGCGTCTCTTCCCCGGCGAAGTGCACGCGCTGATGGGCCAGAACGGCGCCGGCAAGTCGACGCTGATCAAGGTGCTGACGGGCCTGTATCAACCCGATGCCGGCACGATCACGCTGGACGGCAAGGCCATCGCGCCCAAGCGCACCGAAGACGCGCAGGACCTTGGCATCCGCACCGTCTACCAGGAGGTCAACCTCTGCCCCAACCTCAGCGTGGCGGAGAACATCTGCGCCGGGCGCTTTCCGCGCAAATCTTGGCTGAGTGGGGGCCGCATCGACTGGGCCGCCGTCAACGCGGAGGCCAGGCGCGTGCTGGCGCAGATGGACCTCGACATCGACGTGACCGCGCCGCTGTCGCGCTGCTCGCTGTCCGTGCAGCAGATGGTGGCCATCGCCCGCGCGCTGCGCATCTCGGCGCGCGTGCTCATCCTCGACGAGCCCACGTCCAGCCTGGACGACGCGGCCGTGCAGCGCCTCTTCACGGTGCTGCGCCGCCTGCGCGACCAGGGCCTGGCCATCCTCTTCGTCACCCATTTCCTCGACCAGACCTATGCGCTGGCCGACCGCATCACGGTGATGCGCAACGGCGAGACCGAGGGTGAATACCTGGCCGCCGACCTGAGCCGCCTGGCCCTCGTCAACAAGATGGTGGGCGCGCCGCCCGACCAGCAGCCCACCCGCCTGGACAGCCGCGCCTCGGAAACCGGTGCCCCTGTGCTGAGCGCGCAAGGGCTGGGTCGGCGCGGCGCGCTGCACCCGCTGGACCTGGAGCTCAAGCGCGGCGAGGTGCTGGGCCTGGCCGGCCTGCTCGGCTCGGGCCGCACCGAGGCGGCGCGCCTGCTGTTCGGCGCCGACGCGGCCGACGCGGGCCATGTCCAGACCGGTAGCCACAGCGGCCGCTGGCATTCGCCGCGCCAGGCCATTGCCGCCGGCGTCGCCTTCTGCTCCGAGGACCGCAAGCACGAGGGCGCCATCCTGGAGCTCTCGGTGCGCGACAACATCCTGCTCGCGCTGCAAGCCCGCCACGGCCTGCGCCTGGTCATGAGCCGGGAGCAGCAGCAGGCCCTGGCCGACGACTACATCCGGCGCCTGGGCATCAAGACACCGAGCGCCGACACGCCCATTGGCCAGCTCAGCGGCGGTAACCAGCAGAAGGCCCTTCTGGCGCGTTGGCTGGCGACCAAGCCGGCCGTCCTCATCCTCGACGAGCCCACCCGCGGCATTGACGTGCGCGCCAAGGAAGACCTGATGGACATGGTCCTCGCCCTGGCTCGTGGCACAGCTGAGGAGGGTGGCGGCATGGCCATCGTCTTCATCTCCTCCGAGCTGCCCGAAGTCCTGCACTGCAGCGACCGCCTGCTCGTGCTGCGCGACCGCCGCGCCGCGGGCGAATACCGCCGCGGCGAGCTGGACGAGCGCAGCGTGCTCGAGGTCATCGCCGCAGAATCTGCATGAAAGAAGCCGCCCTCCCCATGCCCACGCCCCGCGCACCGGCACCGCCCTTCTGGCGCCATCCGCTCGCGCGGCCCCTCGCCGCGTTGGCCCTGCTGCTCGCCGCTGCAGCCGTCTTCGTGCCGGGCTTTCTGCATCTCGAGATCAAGGACGGCCACCTCTATGGCAGCCTCGTCGACATCCTGCATCGCGCCGCGCCCCTGATGCTGGCGGCCCTGGGCATGACGCTGGTCATCGCCACGCGCGGCATCGACGTGTCGGTGGGCGCCGTCGTCGCCATCGCCGGCACCGTCGCCTGCGTGCTGGTCGGCTCGCATGGCCTGGCCATCGCTTTCGCCGCGGCACTCGGCGCCGCGCTGCTCTGCGGCCTGTGGAACGGCCTGCTGGTGTCGGCCCTGGGCCTGCAGCCCATCATAGCGACGCTGATCCTGATGGTCGCCGGCCGCGGCCTGGCCCAGCTGCTGACCGATGGACAGATCATCACCGTCTACGAGCCGGCGAGCTTCTTCTGGCTCGGCGGCGGCTACCTGCTCGGCCTGCCGGTGTCCCTCTTCGTCGTCGCGACGGTCGGTGGCCTGACGGCCCTGCTGATGAAGCGCACGGCCCTGGGCCTCTTCATCCAGACGGTCGGCATCAACCCCGTCGCCGCGCGGCTGGCCGGCGTGCGCACCGCGGCCATCGTGTTCTTCGTCTACGTCTACTGCAGCCTCGGCGCCGGCCTTGCGGGATTGATGATCTCGTCCAACATCAAGAGCGCCGACGCCAACAATGCCGGCCTGCTGCTGGAACTGGACGCCATCCTGGCCGTCACCCTAGGCGGTGGGCAGCTCAGCGGCGGCAAGTTCAGTCTGGCCGGGAGCCTCATCGGCGCTTTGATCATCCAGACGCTGACATCCACCATCTATGCCATGGGCGTGCCGCCCCAGGTCACCATGGTCGTCAAGGCCGTCGTCGTGTTTGCGGTCTGCATCTCGCAGTCTTCGGCCTGGTCGACGTGGAGGAAGGCATGAAGCGACTTCTTTCCGCCCCGTCGTTCACCAGCTGGGTCAGCGTCGTGCTGATGGCACTGCTCTTCATCGTCGGCGCCAGCAGCTACACGGGCTTCGGCTCCACGCAGGTCGTCCTCAACCTGCTGATCGACAACGCCTTCCTGCTCGTCATCGCCGTCGGCATGAGCTTCGTCATCCTGTCCGGCGGCATCGACCTGTCGGTCGGCTCGGTGCTGGCGCTGACGACCATGGTCGCCGCCTGGCTGCTGCAGGTGGCGCAGTGGCCGGCCGAGCTGGTCATCGTCGTCGTGCTGCTCGGTGGCGCGGCCTTTGGCGCGCTGCAGGGGCTGATCATCCACGTCTTCAAGCTGCAGGCCTTCATCGTCACCTTGGCCGGCATGTTCCTGGCGCGCGGCCTGTGCTTTCTGATCAGCGTGGACAGCATCACCATCGACGCGCCGCTGTTCGTCACGCTGTCGCAGACGCAGGTCCCGCTATTCGCCGGGGCCTTCCTGTCGCCGGGTGCGCTGATCGCTCTCGCCATGCTCGCCGCCGGCCTGTGGATCGCGCATTGCACGGCCTTTGGCCGCACGGTCTATGCGCTGGGCGGCAGCGAAGCCTCGGCGCTGATGATGGGCCTGGCCGTGGGCCGCACCAAGGTCGCCGTCTATGGCCTGAGCGGCTTCTGCGCTTCGCTGGCCGGCCTGCTGTTCGCCTTCTACATGCTCAGTGGCTACGGTCAGCATGCCCAGGGCGTGGAGCTGGACGCCATCGCCGCCGTCGTCATCGGTGGCACCGTGCTGACGGGGGGTTATGGCTATGTGGCCGGCGCTCTGTCCGGTGTCCTCGTCCTCGGTCTCATCCAGACGCTGATCGCCTTCGACGGCACGCTCAGCTCCTGGTGGACCAAGATCGTCATCGGCGCCCTGCTCTTCGTCTTCTGCGCCGTGCAGCGCCTGTTGTCCCTGAAGAAAGCCCAAGCGTGATGTTGAAGAAGATGGCCGCGGCCGCCTTGCTGCTGACCTTGGGCGCCGCCCAGGCCGCCAACCCGCTCTTCCCTCATCTCTACACGGCCGACCCCGCTGTTCTCGTCGACGGGGGCCGCGTCTATATCTATGCCGGGCGCGACGAAGCGCCCGTGGGCGGCAAGGACTTCGTCATGCACGAGTGGCGGGTCTTCTCCAGCTGCGACATGGCGCAGTGGCAGGACCACGGCGCGCCGTTGAACGTCAAGACCTTCACCTGGGCCAAGGCTCGCGCCTGGGCGTCCGACGTCGTCAAGCGCGACGGCAAATACTGGTTCTACTCGACGGTGGAGCACGCCAGCGTCCCCGGCTTCGCCATCGGCGTGGCGGTGTCCGATTCGCCGACCGGCCCGTTCAGGGATGCGCGCGGCTCGGCGCTCGTCACCAACGACATGACGAAGCAGACCGACATTGCCTGGGACGACATCGACCCGACGGTGTTCGTCGACGATGACGGCCAGGCCTGGCTGTACTGGGGCAACACGGTACTGAAGTACGCCAAGCTCAAGGCCAACATGACCGAGCTGGACGGGCCTATCCAGGTGCTGGCGATGAAGGATTTCGTCGAGGCGCCCTATCTGCACAAGCACGGCGGCATCTACTACCTGAGCTACTCGGAGTTCTTCCCCGAGCAGACCGCCTACCTGACCGGGCCGTCAGCCACCGGCCCCTGGACGCCGCGCGGCGTCATCATGGCCAAGAACCTGAAGACGCCCACCATCCACCAGGCCATCTTCGACTTCAACGGCAAGAGCTATATCGTTTATCACAACGCGGAGCTGCCGGGCGGTGGCGAGTACCGGCGCTCGGTGGCGATCGAGGAGCTGCGCTACAAGCCCGATGGCACGATCGAGGCGCCGATCGCGCAGACGAAGGCGGGCCCGGCCGCCAACCCGTCGCCCGGTTGCAAGCCTTGAAGCCCCTGCGCCGCGCTCTGCTGCTGTGGGCCCTGTGCGGTGCTGCGGTGGCCGATCCTGCGTCGTTGGGCGAGCGCGGCCGGCTGATCTTCAGCGACGACTTCGCGCAGCCGTTGGACGCCAAGACCTGGGTCGCCGAGATCGAGGCCAAGCCCGGTTCGACGGTCGTCGCGCGCGAGGGTCGCCTGGTGCTGGACACGGCCGGCGGCGTGACCGTCTGGCTGAACCGGCGCCTCAGCGGCAATCTCCTCATCGAATACCGACGCCGCGTCGTCGTGCAGGGCGGCGCCAACGACAGGCTCAGCGATCTCAACCAGTTCTGGATGGCGACCAGCGCCGACGGCGGCTCGCCTCTCGGCCGCAATGGCGCCTTCGAGTCCTATGACGGTCTCAGCCTCTATTACTTCGGCATTGGCGGCAACAGCAACACCAGCACGCGGCTGCGCAAATACGGCGACGGCCAGCGCGTGCTGCTGCAGGAGAGGCTGGATGCCGACCACCTCCTGAAGCCCAACCATGACTACCTCGTCCAGACGCTGGTCAAGGACGGCCGCTCGGCGGTCTATATCGACGGCCAGCTCTTCTTCGAGCATCGCGATGCGAGCCCGCTGAAGCAAGGCTGGTTCGGCCTGCGCAGCACCTGGTCCCGTCAGGAGATAGGCGCGTTGCGGATCTACGCGCTGGACTGAGTTAGCCTGCGCTGCGATGCGCTATCTGATCTTCGATTTCAGCGACGGCGACGACGGCATCGCCACCTTGGAGGCCATGGCCTCGACGCGCGTCGAGGAGCATGGCCGCGTGCTGGCCGAGGCCCAGCAGGTGCTGGACTGGGCGCACGCGCATTTCCCCCGGCGCCATGGCCCCGTCGAGGACGGCCACGCCTGGGATCACGAGTTGCTCGTGCAGCGGGAAGAGGGCGACTGGCTCACCGTCACGCTGACCTTGAGCGCCTCGGCGGAGTTCACCGAGGCCTTTCTCGCCCAATATGGGGAGGGCGAGGACTGACGGCGATCAGCCCTTGAGCGTCTGCTCCAGCACGTGCAGCTGCTGGTTCAGCTCGGTGTTCTTCTGGCGCTCGCCACCGATCTTGCGCACCGCGTGCAGCACCGTCGTGTGGTCACGGCCACCGAAGAGTTCGCCGATCTCGGGCAGGCTCTTCTGCGTCATCTCCTTGGCCAGGTACATCGCAATCTGGCGCGGCCGGGCGATGCTGGCCGGACGCTTCTTGGAGTACATGTCGGCGATCTTGATCTTGTAGAAGTCGGCCACCGTCTTCTGGATGTTCTCCACACCGATCTGGYGGTTCTGGATGGAGAGCAGGTCTTTCAGCGCCTCGCGGGCCAGCGTGATGCTGATTTCCTTGTGCGAGAACTTGGCGTAGGCGAGCACCTTGCGCAGCGCGCCTTCCAGCTCGCGCACATTGGCGCGCACGTTCTTGGCGACGAAGAAGGCGACGTCCTCGGGCATGGGCGTGCCCTCGGCCTCGGCCTTCTTGATCAGGATGGCGACGCGCATCTCCAGCTCGGGCGGCTCGATGGCCACCGTCAGGCCGGCGTCGAAGCGCGACGTGAGGCGCTCGTCGATGTCCACCAGCCCCTTGGGGTAGGTGTCCGACGTCATGATGATGTGGGCCTTCTTGGCCAGCAGCGCCTCGAAGGCGTTGAAGAACTCTTCCTGCGTGCGGTCCTTGCCGGCGAAGAACTGCACATCGTCGATCAGCAGCAGGTCCAGCGAGTGGTACTTGGCCTTGAGCTCGTCGAAGGTCTTGCGCTGGTAGTTCTTGACGACGTCGGAGATGAACTGCTCGGCGTGCAGATAGAGCACGCGGGCGTCCGGTCGGTCCTTCAGCAAGGCATTGCCGACGGCGTGGATCAAATGGGTCTTGCCCAGGCCGACGCCACCATAGATGAACAGCGGGTTGTAGGTGACGCCGGGCGCGCCGGCCACGTGCAGGGCCGCCGTGCGGGCCATCTGGTTGGCGCGGCCGGGCACCAGCGTGTCGAACGTCAGCTGCGGGTTGATGCGGTGTTTGGCCGAAGCCGGGGCCTGCGACGGCAGCACGATGGTGCTTGCCGGTGCCGAGGTGACGGGCTTGAGGGCGGCACTGGGCTCTACAGCCTGCACCGACAGCGGCTGCGGCGCCGGGCCAGCAGCCGGCAGGCTGATGGCTGCCGCCGAGGGCTCGCGGGCCACCAGGGCCAGCTCCAGCCGGGTCGGACGACCCGCCAGTTCGGTCAGGATGGCTTCGATGCGGGCCGCGTACTGGCGACGGATCCAGTCGCGCTTGAAGTGATTGGGAACCTTGAGCGTGGCCACCAGGGCCGCGTCTTCACCGGCCACGGTGGCCGGCGGCAGGGGGCGGATCCAGGTGTTGAACTGCTGCTCCGGCAGCTCCGTGGCCAGGCGCTCGCAGCCCCGCCTCCAGAGGTCAGACGCCCATTCCGCCGAATTCATGCTCGTTGCCAAAGCTTCTGCCCCGTCCGCCCTGTGTTCTTCTTCGCTCATTGTGGAAAACTTGTTCTCGAGCGGCCGGATTGTACGGATCCGGGACCACCCAAACCGTGGGTTATCCACAGAATTTGGACGGGGGTCAATCCCTGGCAAACCCGGCTTGAGAGGGGCGACTTATTGACCGAGCCGGCGGCTTCTGCTGTAATGCCGGGTTTTCGCGCATTGCGACTTGATCGCCATGCGCTTTTTAGCCGGCGCTCTTCCAGGGCACCGGCCCACTTGCCGGGTGCCAACCGCTGCGCCCAGCCTGAACAAACCCTCAAAAGAGGTCTCCCATGAAGCGTACCTACCAAGCCTCCAAGACCCGCCGCGCTCGCACCCACGGTTTCCTCGTGCGCATGAAGACGCGTGGCGGCCGCGCCGTCATCGCCGCTCGCCGCGCCAAGGGCCGCAAGCGCCTGGCCGTCTAAGCCCCGCGTTGATCGAAGACGGCGCCCCGCGCGTCGTCAGCTTTCCGGGCACCCGATGATCGGCAAGCTGCAGCGCCCGGTGGACTTCGAGCGTGTGCTCGGCAAACAAAGCCGGGCTCGCAGCGCGCATTTCGCGTTGCACCACCTCTCGGCCAATCCGGCGCCCAGCGCCTGGCACGCCGCCAGGTTACGCACAGCCTCAGCCGAGTTATCAACAGGCGAACCACAGCCTGTTCACAACCCTGTGGAACCGAACCCGCCCGCCGCGCCCTCAGTTCAAGTTGAGGGCTGCTGGGTGGGCATCGTCGTTCCCAAGCGGCATGCCAAGCGTTCGGTGACTCGCCAGCTCTTGAAGCGCCAGATCCGCGCCGCATTTGCCGAGCGTCCCGGCATGCCGCCGGGCTTGTGGGTCGTGCGCTTGCGCTCTCCGTTCGATCGCCAGAAATTCCCCAGCGCAGCGTCCGATGCGTTACGGGCCGCAGCCCGCGCGGAATTGGCGCAGCTGCTGGACCGTGCACTGACGCCGAAAACCGGGACGCCTGCATGAAGCCGAGCTGGCCCGCCCGCGCGCTGATGGCCGTCGTGCGCGGCTATCGCCTGATGCTCAGCCCCTGGCTGGGCAACGCCTGCCGTTTCGAGCCGACCTGCTCGCGCTATTCGCTGGCGGCGCTGGAGAAACATGGCGCGCTGGCCGGCAGTTACCTGACCGTGCACCGCATCCTGCGCTGCCAGCCGTTTTGCGACGGTGGCCATGACCCCGTGCCTGACAATCCGCCGCGGCTGTTTTCCCGGCTGATCTGCTCTCCCTCCATGGCGCGCGCCTGCGCGTCCTCTTCCTCGTCCGAGTCTTCCAATGACTGATATTCGCCGCACCGTGCTGTGGGTGGTGTTCACCATGTCTCTCGTCCTGCTCTGGGACGGTTGGCAAAAGCACAATGGGCATCCTTCGATGTTCAGCCCCTCGGCGTCCAAGACGGTGTCGTCGGCGCCAGGCGCCCCGGCTTCGGGCAGCCTGCCTGCGGCCACTGCCGCCGCGGGCCAGACGCCCACGACCGCCGCCGCACCGGCGGCTGCGCCGTCCGAGAAGATCACCATTCGCACCGATGTGCTGGCGGTCACCGTCGACACGCTGGGCGGTGACATCGTCCGCGCCGAGCTGCCCAAGTACCTGACGTCGCCGGACCCGACGGTCACCGACCAGCTGCTGCAGATGGTGCATCTGCAGAAGAAGCCCGAGTTCACGCCTCAACCGGTCGTGCTGTTCAACGAAGGCCAGCATTACCGTGCCCAGACCGGCCTGGTCAGTGCCCAAGGCCCGTTGCCGGCCCACACGACGCCAATGACGGCGGTGGCGGGTGAGCGCGAACTCAAGGACGGCCAGGACCAGGTCCAGCTGCGCCTGGAGTCGGCCGAGGTCGGCGGCGTCAAGCTGATCAAGACCTTCACATTCAAGCGTGGTGTCTACACGGTTGGCGTCACCCACGAGGTCGTCAACACCGGCGCCACGCCGGTCACGCCCCAGGTCTATCTGCAACTGGTGCGCGATGGCAGTACCGTCACCGGCGGCGCGGCCTTCACGCCCAGCTTCACCGGGCCGGCGGTCTACAACGACAAGACCAAGTTCCACACCCTCAAGTTCGAAGACATCGACAAGGGCAAGGTCGACATCGAGAAGCAGGCCAACGACGGCTGGGTCTCGATGATCCAGCACTATTTCGCCAGCGCCTGGCTCGTCACAGAACCGGGCAACCGCGAGTTCTTCGTGCGCAAGCTGCCCGGCCAGGCCGGCGTGCGCGGCGACGCCTACGCCACCGGCATGGTCTTCACGTTGCCGACGCTGGCACCCGATGCGACGGCCACGCAGCAAGCCACGCTGTTCGCCGGCCCGCAGGAGGAGAACAACCTCTCCAAGCTGGCGCCGGGCCTCGAGCGTGTCAAGGACTACGGCATGCTGACCATCCTGGCCGAGCCGCTGTTCTGGCTGCTGGACAAGCTGCATGGCTTCATCGGCAACTGGGGCTGGACCATCGTCGCCCTCGTGCTGCTGCTGAAGATCGCGCTGTACAGCCTGAACGCCAGCGCCTACAAGTCCATGGCCCGCATGAAGGCCGTCGCGCCGCGCATCAATGAGATGAAGGAGCGCATGAAGGACAAGCCGCAGGAAATGCAGCAGGAGATGATGAAGATCTACCGCGAGGAGAAGATCAATCCCATCGGCGGCTGCCTGCCCATCTTCCTGCAGATGCCCATCTTCATGGCCCTGTACTGGGTGCTGCTGTCCACCGTCGAGATGCGCCAGGCGCCCTGGACGCTGTGGATCACCGACCTGTCGGTGCGCGACCCCTATTTCATCCTGCCGCTGCTGATGATGGCGTCCAGCCTGTTCCAGGTCTGGCTCAATCCGCCGGCTGCCGACCCGATGCAGCAGAAGATGATGTGGATCATGCCCGTGGCCTTCGGCGTCATGTTCTTCGTTTTCCCGGCCGGCCTGGTGCTGTATTGGCTGACGAACAACATCCTGTCCATCGCCCAGCAGTGGCTGATCAACAAACGGTTGGGCGTGAACTGATTCACACCCCCCAGATGAGCCCCCGCAGCCGGGGGCTTTTTTCTTGGGGCCGTCCGCAGTTCAATAGCTCCGCGGGGCAGAGAACACCGGCCCGGACGGGGCTCACGAGAGATTCCGAACCGAGCCTCCCCCGCGCCAATTCCGCAAACAGCCACCTTCGGGTGGCTGTTTGCTTTGGCCGCCGACAATCGCAACATGCTTGCTCGCCACGCTGACCCCATTGCCGCCATTGCTACCGCCCCCGGGCGCGGTGCAGTCGGCATCGTGCGCGTGTCGTCGCCGCAAGACCTGGCACCACTCATCGAAGCCGTCTGCGGTCGCGTGCTGAAGCCGCGCGAGGCGAGCTACTTACCCTTTCGCGACGCGAACGGCGCCGCCATCGACCAAGGCTTGGCCTTGTACTTCCCGGCGCCGCATTCCTACACCGGTGAACATGTGCTGGAGCTGCAAGCCCATGGCGGTGCGGTCGTCATGCAGCTGCTGCTTGCCCGGGTCATCGAGGCTGGCGGCAATGTGCGCTTGGCCGAACCCGGTGAGTTCACGCAACGCGCCTTCCTGAACGGCAAGCTCGACCTCGCCCAGGCCGAGGCCGTGGCCGACCTCATCGACGCCAGCACCGAGGCCGCCGCTCGCAGCGCGAGCCGGGCGCTCGGCGGCGCGCTGTCGCATGAGGTGGGCGTGCTGCGCGACCAGCTCATCCAGCTGCGCATGCTGGTCGAGGCGACGCTGGATTTCCCCGAGGAAGAGATCGACTTTCTCGAGAAGGCCGACGCCTTCGGCCGCTTGGACCGCCTGACCGCCCAACTGCGGGCCGTGCAGGCCCGCACGCGCCAAGGCGCACTGCTGCGCGACGGCCTCAAGGTCGTGCTCGCGGGGCAGCCGAATGTTGGCAAGAGTTCGCTGCTGAATGCACTGGCCGGCGCCGAACTCGCCATCGTCACGCCCATCCCGGGCACCACGCGCGACAAGGTCAGCCAGACCATCCAGATCGAAGGCGTGCCCCTGCACATCACCGACACGGCGGGCTTGCGCGATGCGACGGTGGACGAGGTCGAGCGCATCGGCGTGTCGCGGTCCTGGGACGCGATTGCCGATGCCGACGTCGTGCTCTTCCTTCACGACCTGGGGCGCGTCGGCCAGGCCGACTACGAAGCCGAGGACGAGCGCATCCGTGCGCGGCTGGGCGGCGTCGAAGCGAGTCGCATCGTGCAGGTCTTCAACAAGGCCGACCTGGCCGCGGCGCCCGCGGGCGAAATTGCGCTGAGCCTGAAGACCGGCGAAGGCCTGGAGGCCTTGCGCCAGCGCCTGCTCAAGACGGCCGGCTGGCAGGCCGTGCCGGAAGGACTGTTCATCGCTCGCGAGCGACATGTTCAGGCGCTGGCCCGCACCGCCGAGCATCTCGAACAGGCACGGGCGATTGCCGAACAGCGCGATGCGGCCCTGGACCTGCTGGCCGAAGAGCTGCGCCTGGCCCACGACGCGCTGGGCGAGATCACCGGCGCCTTTTCGGCCGACGAGCTGCTGGGCGTCATTTTCAGCAGTTTTTGCATTGGCAAGTAGTCCGCCGGCCATCCTTATGCGTTCTTTACGCGCCACTGCTTACGGTGGTGCTGTCTCGATGCCCAAGGAGGTCGCATGCGACGCCTTCAACAGTTCAGCTTCACGGCGACCGCTGCGGAGCCTCGCCAGCCGGCGTCACAGGCCCGGCCAGCAACGCCCGCCAACCCACAGCCGCGCGACGAGATGTGGCGCTCGCGGCGTGTGCTGTCCGGCTCCGACTGGATGGACGCCTGGGTGCAGAAGCCCGGCCGGCGCTAGGCCGCGGCTGTCGCCGTTGAAGAGGTTGACGACCATGTAGCCGTGTGAGGCCAGCGTCTTTTGCCGCCCCGTGCTGGCGCCGACTTCAGGGGTGGAAGCGGATGGTGGCCGACAAGACCGACGCTAAAGTGAAGGACGGTTTTCTTCAGCGCCCCCATGCCGACACCCTCTCGCGATGCCTGGCCCTTTCCCGCCGCAGTCACCGCCGTCGCAGGCCTTCTGACTGCCATCCTGCTGGGCTTGACCGGCTGCGCCACCCAGGCACCGACCGCCATCGAGTCGCGCCAGCCCGTGACCATCCTCGTGTCCATCGACGGCTTCCGCGAGGACTACCTGCGACGCGGCGTGAGTCCCACGCTGTCGTGGCTGGCAGCCGATGGCGTCTCGGGCGTGATGCACCCGTCCTTTCCGACCAAGACCTTCCCCAACCACTGGACGCTGGTGACGGGCCTGCGCCCGGACCGCCATGGCATCGTCGGCAACCGGATGGAGTCGCCCGAGCGCAAGACGCCCTTCACGATGGCCACGGATGACCCCTGGTGGTGGAACGCGGCACCGCCGATCTGGGTGGACGCGGAGAAGGCCGGCGTGCGCACCGCCATCATGTTCTGGCCGGGCGCCAACGTCGCCATCGGCGGCATGGAAGATGTCGACGGCCACAAGCAGGTCGAGGGCACGCGCCCCTCGGACTGGATGCAATACCACCAGGCCATCACCGACGTGCAGCGCGTCAACACGGTGCTGGACTGGCTGCGCCGGCCCGCCGACATCCGCCCGAAGTTCGTGACGGTGTACTTCGAGAAGGTCGATACCGCCGGCCATGACTACGGTCCGGACAGCGCGGAAACCACGCAGGCCGTGGCCCAGGTCGACGGCGCGATCCGCGCGCTGCTGGCCGGCCTGAAGCAGCTGGCCCAACCGGCCAATCTCGTCATCGTGGCGGACCACGGCATGGCCGCCACCAGCAGCGAACGCACGATCGCGCTCGACAAGCTGGTCGATCCCAAGCTCTACCACCTCGTCGAGACCGGCACCTTCGCCAGCCTCGCGCCGCTGCCCGGCATGGAAGCGCAGGTCGAGAAGGCCTTGTTCGTTCCGCACGAGCACATGCAGTGCTGGCGCAAGGCCGACATCCCGGCGCGCTTCCATTACGGTTCGAACCCGCGCATTCCACCGATCCTGTGTCTCGCCCAACCGGGCTGGCTGGTGCTGGCCAACGCGCCCCGCAAGGCCGCCGTCGGCGGCAACCATGGCTACGACCACATGGCGCCGGAGATGAACTCGCTGTTCATCGCGACCGGCCCCGCCTTCACCGGGGGGCGGGTGCTGCCGGACTTCGACAACGTCGAGGTCTACCCGCTGCTGCGCCGGCTGATGGGGCTGCCGGCGGCCGCCGGCGTGGATGGCGACGGCGCCGTCTTCCGCGGCGTGTTCATTCGTCGTTGAACAGCGCGTCGGGCAGATAGAGGCCCGGCTCGACGGCCATACCGAACAAGCTGCCCGACAGCGGGCGCGCCATCAGGTCGGCCGTGCTGAGGCCCTCGCGGGCGGTCGTGACGAGGATCTGGTCGCCGTTCGGGCCGCCCATGGCGGGGCAGGTCACATTGCTGACCGGCACGCCGAAGCGGCCGAGCAGCCGGCCATCCGGCGCGTAGCGGGCGACGGCGGCATTGCCCCACTCCGCATTCCACAGACAACCCTTGGCATCGACGATGGAGCCGTCGGGCCAGCAGTTGTCGTCGAACTCCTTGGTCACGAACACGCGCGGCTCGCTGACACGGGCGCTGTCGGCGTCGTAGTCGCAGACCATGATGCGCGTGGTGGTGGTGTCGCAGTAGTGCATGCGCCGGCCGTCGGGGCTGAAGCAGATGCTGTTGGCGATGCCCACGCCGTCCAGCGCCAGGCGGCGCAGGCCGTGGGCCAGCGAGTATTGGTAGAAGCTGCCGATGCGCTGGCGCGGGCTGGCTTCGTCCAGCGTGCCGAAGACGAAGTTGCCGCTGCGATCACAGCGGCCGTCGTTGGCGCGCGTGGTGGGCAGCTTGGCTTCCAGCGGCGTGATCGTCTCGGGCTCGACGGCGATGCTGCCGGTGGCCTGCAGGTCGGGCAGCGTCAGCCGCGCCAGGCGCTTGGCCATGGCCAGGATGATGGCGCCGGAGCGGGCGTGTACGAAGCAGCCGACGCGCTCGGGCAGGCGTACCTGCAGCGCGGCGCTGGCGCCTGGCGTCCAGGCGTGGATGCAGGCGCCCTCGATGTCGGTCCACCACCAGCGGCCGCTGGGCGCGTGCCACTGGATGCCTTCGCCGAGCTTGTTGGGCTGGGCCAGGGCGAGGGTGAAGGGATGTTCGGCGTTACTCATCGGATCGGGCTTCAAGGGTCGCGCGGGCCTGCTTGCGGGCGATGGCTGCGGCGTGGCGGCGGCGCTCGTCGGGAGTGAAGGGGCGCAGCGGCGCCACGGGCACGGGCTTGTTGTCGTCGCCCACCGCCACCATCGTGAAATAGCAGCTGTTGACGTGCCGCGTCTCCTGCGTGCGGATGTTCTCGGCCACGACCTTGATGCCGACTTCCATCGACGAGCTGCCCGTCATGTTGATGCTGGCCAGGAAGCTGACCAGCTCGCCGACGTGGATGGGCTGGCGGAAGATGACGCGGTCCACCGACAGCGTGACGACATAGCGGCCTGCATAGCGGCTGGCGCAGGCGTAGGCGACCTGGTCGAGCAGCTTGAGGATGTTGCCGCCATGGACATTGCCGGAGAAATTGGCGGTGTCCGGTGTCATCAGCACCGTCATCGTCAGTTGGTGGGCGGGCAGGTCCATGGAGCGCTCCTACGTGAAGCGATGGATTGTGGTGCTGCGCCACACCTCGCCGGGCCTCAGCACCGTGGAAGGCCAGTCTGCACTGGCTTCGTGATGCGGTGAGTCGGGGTTGTGCTGGGTCTCCAGGCACAGGCCGTCGCCCTGGCGGTAGACGCGGCCACCGGGGCCGGCCAGGCTGCCGTCGAGGAAGTTGCCCGAGTAGAACTGCAGGGCCGGCTCGCTGGTCAGCACCACCATGCGGCGGCCGGAGTGCGGGTCCTCCAGCGTGGCGGCGGGGCGCACGCCCTCGGCACCCAGCTCGCCGTCGAGCAGCCAGTTGTGGTCATAGCCCTTGCCGATCAGCAGCTGCGGGTGGGCGCGGCGGATGCGCGCCACGATCGCCGTCGACTGGCGGAAATCGAAGGGCGTGCCCTCCACCGACACGTGGCGCTGTGGGATCAGGTGCTCGTCCACCTCGCTGTAGCGCGATGCGGGGATGGTCAGGCGGTGGCGCAGCACGCTGCCGTCGCCGGCGAGGTTGAAGTAGTCGTGGTGGGTCAGGTTGACGACGGTGGCGCGGTCGGTCGTCGCCTCGTAGTCGATGCGCCAGCTGTTGTCGGTGGCGCTCAGCGAGTAGCGCACATAGACGCGCAGCTCGCCCGGGAAGCCTTGCTCGCCATGCGGGCTGGTGTAGCTCAGGCGCAGCGCCGCGGCTTCACCCGCGCGTGGCTCGGCGGGCGTGGCCTGCCAGAGGCGATGACCGAAGCCCTCGGGTCCACCGTGCAGGCAGTTGGGGCCGTCGTTGCGGCCCAGCGCGTGGGCCTGGCCATCCAGCTCGAAGCTGGCGCCGGCAATGCGGTTGCCGTAGCGGCCGACGATGATGCCGAAGGATGGGTTGCGGTGGACGTAGTCGTCGAGATTGTCGAAGCCGAGCACGACGTTCCCTGGGGTGCCTTTCGCATCGGGCGTCCACAGGCCGGTGACGATGCCGCCCAGCGTGATGGCGGTCAGCTTCAGGCCGAGGCCGTTGCTGAGGGTGTATTCATGCACCAGCCGGCCATCGGGCAGGCGGCCGTATTCGCGGCAGTCCATGCTCATTGGTGCACCCTTCGGCCTGCGGCCTGTCCCGCCAAGCGGGAGCGAGCTTGCTTGGGGCGGCCCGGCGCGGCGCTCATACCCAGCCGCCGTCGACGATGAAGTCCTGCGCCGTGCACATGGCGCTGTCATCGGCAGCCAGGAACAAGGCCATGGCAGCGATGTGCTGCGGCATCAGCGGCTCGTTGATGCACTGGCCCTTGGCGATTTCCTTCTTGGTCTCTTCGGTAACCCAGAGCTTCAACTGCTTCTCGGTCATGACCCAGCCGGGCACCAGCGTGTTGACGCGGATCTTGTGCGGTCCGAAGTCGCGCGCCAGGCAACGCGTGAGGCCTTGCGCCGCGGCCTTGCTCGCCGTGTATGCCGGCATGCCGCCCTGCTTGAGCATCCAGCTGATGGAGCCGAAGTTGATGATGGAGCCACCGCCGGCCGCCTGCATGTCGGCCAGCACGGCCTGGGCGGTGAAGAACTGGTGCTTGAGGTTGACGGCGACGCTGGCGTCCCAGAACTCGGGTGTCGTCTCTTCGACGGCGTGGCGCTTGTCGTTGGCGGCGTTGTTCAGCAGCACGGTGAAGGGGCCGCTGCGCTCGCGCAGGGCAGCGATGGCGCCGCGCAGGGACTCGACGTTGCTCAGGTCGGCTGCAGCGAATTGCGGTGCATGGCGCGAGCCAGCAAGGCGTGCCGCGAGCGCCTTGCCTTCATCGGCGGCCAGGTCGATGAAGGCCACCTTGGCGCCCTGTTCAGCAAAGGTCTCCACCAAGGTTTCGCCGATGCCGGTGGCCCCGCCGGTGATCAGCACGCCCCGGTCCTGGAGGCTGGGGTAGCGGGCGTAAGAACTCATCAGACTGTCTCCTGCGATAGGCGGCCCGGCTGCTTTGGCCTGGCGGTGGTGAGATTATTAGTCATACTTATTTGTTTGCAAAGTCGACAAATTCCGGGTTAACCCCAATGATCTCGCATAAATAGTCATACTTTAATGGCGACCAATGCCGGCGAAGACAGCTGGCCGGGCGCCGCCCGCCGGCGCCTGCATTCAACTTCCCAGAGACAAGGGCCCCATCATGAGCGTCTCCACCAGCCGCCCCTACCGCGGCGTCTTCCCCGTCGTTCCGACCATCTTCCACGCCGACGGCACGCTGGACGTTCCCGGCCAGCTGCGCTGCGTCGATTTCATGATCGACGCCGGCTCCACCGGCCTGTGCATCCTCGCCAACTTCTCCGAGCAGTTCGTGCTGGCTGACGCCGAGCGCGAGATGCTGACCCGGGCCATCCTCGAGCACGTGGCCGGCCGCGTGCCCGTCATCGTCACGACGACGCATTACTCGACGCAGATCTGCATCGAGCGCAGCCAGTTGGCTGAAGCGTTGGGCGCGGCCATGGTCATGGTCATGCCGCCGTATCACGGCGCCACCTTCCGCGTGTCCGAAGGCCAGATCGAGAGCTTTTACCAGCGCCTGTCCGACGCGATCTCGATTCCCATCATGATCCAGGATGCCCCGGTGGCCGGCACGCCGCTGTCGGTGCCCTTCCTCGCGCGCATGGCAGCCAACATCGCCAACGTGAAGTACTTCAAGCTGGAGATGCCGCAGGCCGCCAGCAAGATGCGCGAACTGATCCGCGTCGGCGGCGCGGCCATCGAAGGCCCGTGGGACGGCGAGGAAGCCATCACGCTGCTGGCCGACCTGGACGCCGGCGCCACTGGCGCGATGACGGGCGGTGGCTTCCCCGACGGCATCCGCAAGATCTTCGACGCCTTCCACGCCGGTGATCGCGAGGAGGCCGTCGTCCAGTACGGCCGCTGGCTGCCGCTGATCAACTACGAGAACCGCCAGGGCGGCATCCTGACCGCCAAGGCGCTGATGAAGGAAGGCGGCGTCATCAACAGCGATGCGCCGCGCCACCCCTTCCCCGAGATGAGCCCCGAAGTGCGCGCGGGCCTGCTCGACGCCGCCAAACGCCTCGACCCACTGGTTCTGCGCTGGGGCAAGTGATGCGTGCGCTGTTCGCAGCGCTGCTCGCGCTGTGCCTGGCCGCTCCGGCACGCGCGCAGGAGGCCGAACCCGGCGCCCATGACCCGACGCTGCTGATCCTGGGCGAGCGCTGGTTCGTCTTCACGACCGGCCGAGGCCTGCAGCGGCTGGAGTCCACCGACGCCGGCAAGACCTGGCGCCGTCTGGCGCCGGCGTTCGGTGAAGCACCCGCCTGGTGGGCCGACGCCGTGCCCGAGCACAAGGGCCTGGATGTCTGGGCGCCCAAGCTCTTCCAGCATCGCGGCCGCACCTGGGTTCTGTATTCCATCTCCACCTTCGGCAAGAACCGATCGGCCATCGGCCTGGCCAGCAGCGACAAGCCTGACGGCGACTGGCGTGACGAAGGCCTCATCGTGCAGAGCACGGCGACCGACAACTTCAACGCCATCGACCCCGACCTGTTTGTCGAGCGCGACGGCAAGCTCTGGCTGAGCTACGGCTCCTTCTGGGGCGGCATCCGCCTGACCGAACTGAGCGTCGATACGCTGCGCCCCATCGGCGAGACCCGCCTCATCGCCCGCCGCAAGGGCGGCATCGAGGCGCCGACCATCGCGCGTCACGGCGACTGGGTCTATCTGTTCGCCTCCTACGACCTGTGCTGCCGCGGCGCCGACAGCAGCTACAACATCCGCGTCGGCCGCGCCCGCAGCGTCACAGGCCCTTATCTCGACCGCGACGGCAAGGACATGATGGACGCGGGCGCCACGCCATTGCTGGCAAGTAGCACGCGCTGGAAAGGCCCCGGCCACCAGGACGTCGTCGGCGACTGGCTGGTCCACCACGCCTACGACACCGAACGCGGCGGCAAGCCGCATCTGCGCATCAAGCGCCTGAGCTGGTCCGACGATGGCTGGCCCGTGATTCCCCAAGAAGAATGAACCGGAGACACCCACCGTGGCTGGCCTGAAGTTGGAGAACGTCTGCAAGCGCTACGGCGCGGTGCAGGTCATCGAGAACCTGTCGCTGGACGTGGCCGAAGGCGAGTTCGTCGTCTTCCTCGGCCCGTCGGGTTGCGGCAAGACGAGTCTCTTGCGCATGGTGGCGGGGCTGGAAGAAGTCAGCGGCGGGCGCATCCTCATCGGTGACCGCGACGTCACCGTCGCGCCGCCGGGCCAGCGCAACCTGGCCATGGTGTTCCAGCATTACGCGCTCTACCCGCACATGACGGTGCGCGACAACCTCGCGTTTGGCCTGAAGAACATCGGCATCCCGGCTGACGAGATCGCCAAGCGCATCACCGAGTCGGCCCGCATGCTGGAACTGGACACGCTGCTGGACCGCAAGCCCGGCCAGCTCTCGGGTGGCCAGCGCCAGCGCGTCGCCATCGGCCGCGCGGTGGTGAAGGAGCCGGGCATCTTCCTGTTCGACGAACCGCTGTCGAATCTGGACGCCGCCCTGCGTGGCCGCACGCGGCTGGAGCTGGCGCAACTGCACCAACGCCTGGGCGCGACCATGGTGTTCGTCACGCACGACCAGATCGAGGCGATGACGCTGGCCACGCGCATCGTCGTCATGAAGGGCGGTGCCATCGAGCAGGTGGCTACGCCGGCCGAGCTGTACCGCCGGCCGGCCACGCGCTTCGTGGCCAGTTTCATCGGCACGCCGGGCATGGGCTTCGTGCCGGTGCAGCGCGCGCCGGACGACCGAGGCCGTGTTGTCGTGACGGTGCCGGGCGGCGCTGCGGTGACGACACGGGTTCCGGTCGATGGCTTGGCAGCGCAAGGCCTGGTGCTGGGCGTGCGCCCCGAGAACCTGCGCGTGGCCGAGCAAGGCCCGTTGCGCGGCCGCGTCGAGCTGGTTGAGTTCCTCGGCGAGCGCACGCTGGCGCACCTGAAGCTCGAAGGCGGCACGCCGTTGATCGTCACGGTGCCCGCTGGTACATCGCCCAGGCTGGGCAGCCATGTCGCCATCACCGCGGACGTGGCCGAGGCTCATCTATTCGACGAGGCGGGTCTCGCCCACCACGCGCAGGAGTCGCTGGCATGAGCGCCGCGGTGGGCCTGCGCGCTTCGCGCCCGGCCTATGCCCTCTTTGTCTTGCCCTTCGTGGCGTTCTACGCGCTGCTGCTGCTGTGGCCGCTGGCCAAGGGCGTGTGGACCAGCTTTCACGACCACGACCTGCTGTCCAACGACAGCTTCTGGGTGGGCCTTGGCAACTACCAGGAACTGTGGGGCGACGAGGTCTTCCACCAGGTCGTCTGGAACACCCTCCGCTTCGTGCTCATCAGCACGCCCATCTTTGTCGTGCTGTCGCTGATGCTGGCGCTGGCACTGAACCGCCAGGGCAAGCTGGCCACCTTGCTGCGCGCCACCTTCTTCTGCGCGTCCGTCTTCTCGGTCACGCTGATCACGCTGGTGTGGAAGCTCGCGCTGATGCCCGAGCGCGGCCTGATCGCCCAGTTTTTCGCGGCGCTCGGCCTGCCCGAGCTGCCGCTGCTGACCAGCGACAACCTCGCGCTGCTGACGGTGGCGCTGGTGACCGTGTGGTGGATCATCGGCCTGCCGATGATCATGTTCCTGTCGGCGCTGCAGCAGATCCCCTCGGACATCTACGAAGCCGCCGCGCTGGACAACACGCCGCGCTGGCGCGTGCTGACCCACATCACGCTGCCCAGCCTCAAGCGCGCCATCATCCTCGTCGCGCTGATCGAGGTGATCCGCCAGTTCCAGGTCTTCCCGCAGGTCATGCTGATGACCAACGGCGGCCCCAACAACACGACGCGCTCGGTCGTGCAGTTCATCTACGAACAGGCCTTCATGCAGCTCTCGCTGGGCTATGCCACGGCTGCTTCGCAGGTGCTGCTGGCCATCATGCTGGTGGGCGTGTCGACGCAGCTCTGGCTTGAGCGCGACACCGGAGGTCGCAAATGAATCCGCTGCTGAGGCGCGGTTGGTTCGACCGCTTCGTCATGGTCGCGCTGACGCTGCTGGCTTTGGTGTGGATGGCCCCGCTGCTGTGGGTGCTGGCCCTGTCCTTCAAGCCCAACGAGTTCCTGCTGACGCACACCGACGTCTTCCTGGCGCCGCCCTACACGCTGGCCAACTACCTGGACATCCTGCAGACCTCGCAGGTGTTCCGCTGGCTGGGCAACAGCGCGCTCGTCGCGCTGCTGCAAACGGTGGGCGTGCTGTTACTGTCGTCGCTGGCGGGCTATGGCTTTGCGCGCTGCGAGTTCCCGGGCCGCAAGTGGCTGTTCGCCCTCGTCATGTTCGGCCTGGCCGTGCCGGCGCAGTCCGTCTTCATCCCGCTGCACCGCCTGTTCTCGGACTGGAACCTGCAGAACACGATTGCCGGCCTGACGCTGCCGGGCCTGGCCGCGCCCTTCGGCGTCTACCTGATGACGCAGTACTTCAAGGCCATCCCGGCCGAACTGGAAGAGGCCGCGCTGCTGGACAACGCGTCGCGCTTCAAGACCTTCCTGACCATCATCCTGCCGCTGACGCTGCCGGCGCAGGCGACGCTGGGCATCTTCACCTTCCTGGGCTGCTGGAATGACTACCTCTGGCCGCTGGTCATCGCGACGCAGCCGGACATGTACACGCTGACGCGCGGCCTCGCGTCCACGCAGACCAACTTCGCGCAGTCCGAGGGGCTGGGCTTCCTGATGGCGCAAGCCGTGTTCGCGGGAATGCCGGCGCTGATGCTGTATCTCTTCTTCCAACGCCATCTGGTGACGGCCGTCGCAGGGACGGGCAAGTCATGAAGCGTCTGCTCATCTGCCTTTCCGCCGCGCTGCTCGCCGCCTGCGGCGCCAGCAAGGACAACACCGGCAAGACCGAGATCACGCTGATGCGTTTCTTCGGCAGCTGCGAGGCGCAATACGGCCAGGTCGTGAAGACGTCCGAGGGCGTCGGCGAATGCGGCATCGTCACCGCCCTGGTCAACGAGTTCAACGCCACCAACACCGATGGCATCGTCGTGAAGACGCAGATCGGCGAGTGGGGGCCGTACTACGACCAGCTCACCGCCCGCCTCGTCTCCAAGGACATCCCGACCATCGCCGTCATGCACGAGTCCGCCCTGGGAGACTATGTGCGCCGCAAGCTGGTGCTGCCGCTGGACGAGGACTTCAAGCGCATCGGCGTGCCGGTCGATGACTTCACCGAACACGCGCGCCGCGGCACCTCGTTCAACGGCCAGACCTATGCGTTGCCCTTCGATACCTGGGCCTGGCTCTGGCACATCAACACCGGCTTGATGAAGAAGGCCGGGCTCGACACGCTTCCCCGTTCGCCCGACGAGCTGCTGGCCCAGGCGCGGCAGTTCAAGCAGCGCACCGGCAAGCCCTATTTCGCCTGGGCCGTGGCCAACGAGACGGCGGCCAATGACCGAACCTTCCTGACGCTGGTGGCGCAGCAGAACGCCCAGCTGTTCTCCGCCGATGGCAAGACCATCAACATGCACCAGCCCGCCGTCGTCAATGCGCTGACGCTGATGCAGACGCTGTACCGCGAAGGCCATGTGCGGCCCAACCTCGACTACGCCGCCGCCAACCAGGCCTTCCTGAACGGCGAGGCGGGCGTCGTCGTCGTCGGCACCTGGACCATCGACCAGTTCCTGCGCGAGTCGCAAAAGCCCGACTCCAAGCTCAAGGGCGCCTACACGGTGAAGCCCTTCCCGCAGCTCTATGACAAGCCCGCCGTGTTTGCCGATGGGCATTCGTGGGCGCTGTTCAAGGGCGGCGCCAAGGATGCCAAGGCGCACGAGGCCAGCGTCAAGTTCCTGAAGTTCGTCTGGGACCACAGTGCCGAGTGGTCGCGCACCGGGCACCTGCCCGTCAGCAAGGCCGTGGCCGAGAGCGCGGCCTTCCGTGCGCTGCCCATGCGTGAGGCGCTGACCGAGATCACGCAGACCGGCGCCGGCATGCCGGGCAATGTGCCGACCCAGCGCGCCATCGAGCTGCTGATCGGCGAGGACGTGGCCAACGTGATGATCTCCGGCAAGCCCATCGACGAGGTGCAGGCCAGCGTCGAGAAGCGGGTCAACAAGGCCCTCAAGAAAGCGAGACGCTGATGTTTGAAGCCCAACTCATCGTCGACCGCGACTTCGACCTCGCGCCGCTGGACCGCCGCCTGTTCGGCGTCTTCGTCGAGCACCTGGGCCGCTGTGTCTACAACGGCATCCACGAGCCCGGCCACCCCACCGCCGACGAGCACGGCTTTCGCGGCGACGTGGCCGAGCTGACGAAAGAGCTGGGCGCAACGATCGTGCGCTACCCCGGTGGCAACTTCATGTCGGGCTACAACTGGGAGGACGGCGTCGGGCCCAAGGACCAGCGTCCGCGCCGGCTGGACCTGGCCTGGTTCTCGACCGAGACCAACCAGGTCGGCACGCACGAGTTCATGCATTGGTGCAAGAAGGTCGGCATCGAGCCGATGTTCGGCGTCAACCTCGGCACGCGCGGGCCAGACGAGGCGCGGCACTACCTCGAATACTGCAACCACCCAGGCGGCACGGCGTTGTCCGACCTGCGTCGCAGCCATGGCGCCGAAGAGCCGCTGGGCATCAAGTTCTGGTGCCTGGGCAACGAGATGGACGGCCCCTGGCAGATCTGCCAGAAGACGCCGGACGAATACGGTCGCATCGCCAAGGAGACGGCCAAGCTGATGCGCTGGGTGGACCCGAGCATCGAGCTGGCCGCCTGCGGCTCGTCGGCCTACGACATGCCAACCTACGGCGTCTGGGAAGAACGCGTGCTGGAGCATTGCTTCGAGCAGGTGGACTACCTGTCGCTGCACAGCTACTTCGTGAAGCCGCCCGCGGACACCAGCACCGAGAGCTTCTTCGCGCAGATCGAGACGAACGCGCGCTACATCGAGGACACGGTGGCGATTGCCGACTCGGTGGCCACGCGCAAGCGGTCGACGAAGCGCCTGAAGCTCTCCTTCGACGAATGGAACGTCTGGTACCGCGCCCGCCACGGCGAACACCTCAAGCAGGCGGGCTGGCCCGAAGCACCACGGCTGCTGGAGGAGGTCTACACGGCCGAGGACGCCCTGCTCATCGGCGGCATGCTGACGATGTTCATGAACCATGCCGACCGGCTCAAGGTCGCCTGCATGGCGCAACTCTGCAATGTCATCGCGCCCATCATGACCGAGCCCGGCGGCGCGGCCTGGCGGCAGACGATCTTTCACCCCTTTGCGCAGGCCGCGCGCTGGGCGCATGGCGATGTGCTGAGGGCTGTCGTCAAGTCGCCCGGCTATGCCAACGCCAGGCACGGCGAGCTGCCCTATCTGTGCGCCAGCGTGGTCGATGACCCGGCCACGGGCCGCACCGCTGTCTTCCTGCTGAACCGCCACCTCAGCGAAGAGATGGACCTGTCCATCACGTTGCGCGGCTTGGGCGCGGACCGCGAGCTCCTTCAGGCCGAGCAGCTCCACAGCGCCGACCTCAACGCCACCAACACCGTTGACGACCCGGACCGCGTCGCGCCGCAACCACTGGATGGCATCGCCATCCATGGCGAGCAAGTGCGCGTCAAGCTCAAGCCCACGTCCTGGAACGTCATCGTCACCCAAGCGATTCGCGCAGCATGACCTGGAACAACCCTCTCGTCGAACAGCGCGCCGATCCCCAGATCACGCTCGTCGACGGCCGCTACTGGTTCACCGCGTCGGTGCCCAGCTATGACGCCATCGAGATCCGCAGCGCGGACAGCATCGCCGGCCTCTCCACCGCGGCGCCCAAGACCATCTGGCACAAGCACGACAGCGGCCCGATGAGCTTCCACGTCTGGGCTCCGGAGCTGCACCGCGTCGACGGCCGCTGGTATGTCTACTTCGCTGCAGCTGAGCGCGACGACATCTGGAAGCTGCGCATGTACGTCCTCGAATGCGAGGGCGACGACCCGCTGCGAGACCCCTGGGTGGAACGCGGCCAGATCCTCACGCCCGAGGAAGGCTTCTCGCTGGACGCCACGCCCTTCGAGCACGGCGGCAAGCGCTATCTCTGCTGGGCGCAGAAAAGCCCGCCGACGGAAAGCAACCTCTACCTGGCGGAGATGGCCAACCCGTGGACCTTGAAGTCCGAGCCCGTCGTCATCACGCGCCCCGAGCTGGCCTGGGAGCGCATCGGCTTCTGCGTCAACGAGGGCCCCGCGCTGCTGAAGCGCAACGGCAAGGTCTTCATCGCCTACTCGGCCGCCGCGACCGACGCGAACTACTGCATGGGCCTGCTGTGGGCCGACGAGAACGCCGACCTGCTCGACCCGGCGAGCTGGCACAAGTCGCCCGTGCCGGTGTTCAAGACCGACGAGTCGGTGAGCCAGTTCGGCCCCGGCCACAACAGCTTCACGACGACGCCCGACGGCAAGACCGACCTGCTGGTCTATCACGCCCGCAACTACCGCGACATCGTCGGCGACCCACTGAACGACCCCAACCGCCACGCGCGCGTGCAGGCCTTCGGCTGGCGCGCGGATGGATTCCCCGACTTCGGCACGCCGGTGGCCGATGGCCCCTACTCAATCTGACGCCATGAAACTCATCGCCTCGCTCCTGCTCGCCATCCCCGCTCTGGCTCAGGCCCTGAGCAGCCCCGACGGCCAGCTCCAGGTCGACGTGTCGGTCAACGCCGATCAGCAACTCGTCTACACGGTGCAGCGCGCCGGCCAGCCCGTGCTGCTGGCCTCGCGCCTGGGTCTCGTGCTGGAACAGGGTGATTTCGCCAGCGGTCTCAAGCTCGTCGCCACATCGCCCGTGAAGACTCATCGCGAGCAATACGCGCTGGCCGCGGGCAAAAAGAGCAGCGTGGACTACCGCGCCAACGAGCAGCGCTTCACCGTTGCCAATGCGGCCGGCCATAAGCTCACCCTGACGCTGCGCGCCTCCAACGACGGCCTGGCGCTGCGCTACACGGTCGACGGCGCGGGCCAGAAGACCTTCAAGGATGAGCTGACCAGCTTTGCCTTCCCCAACGAGGCTCGCGCCTGGCTGCAACCCATGTCTGTCGCCAAGACCGGCTGGAAACGCGTCAACCCTTCCTACGAAGAGCACTACCAGACCGACATCCGCGTCGGCACCGCAGCGCCCTCGCACGCGGGCTGGGTCTTCCCGGCGTTGTTCCGCAGCGGCGGCAACTGGGTGGCGCTGACCGAAGCCGGCATGGACGGGCGCTTTCACGCCTCACGCCTGGCGAGCGACTCCACCGGCGGCAGCTACCGCATCGGCCTGCCCGAGGCGAGCGAGGTCAACACGAATGGCCACCTGCTGGCGGACGTGAACGGCCCGCTCGTGACCCCTTGGCGCGTGCTGGCCATCGGCCCGCTGAAGACCGTCATGGAGTCGACCCTGGGTACCGACCTCGCAGCACCCGCCGTCGCCTTCGACAAGGCCAAGCTCAAACCCGGTCCGGCCTCCTGGAGCTGGGCGCTGCTGAAGGATGACGCCACCGTCTTCGACGTGCAGAAGCGCTTCGTCGACTACGCGGCCGACATGCACTGGCCCTACACGCTGGTCGACGCCGACTGGGACCGCAAGATCGGCGACGCCAAGATGAAGGAGCTGGCCGACTACGCCCAGATCAAGGGCGTCGGCATCCTGGCTTGGTACAACTCCTCGGGCGCCTGGAACGACACCGAATACAGCCCCAAGAGCGCGCTGCTGACCAAGGCCGCTCGCGCCAGGGAATTCGCCCGCATGAAGGCCATCGGCATCAAAGGGCTGAAGGTCGACTTCTTCGGCGGCGACGGCGCCTCCATGCAGGCCTATTACGTGGACCTGCTGAAGGAGACTGCCGCGGCCGGCCTGCTGCTGAACTTCCACGGCGCGACGCTGCCGCGGGGCTGGGCGCGCACCTACCCCAACCTGATGACGGCCGAAGCGGTGAAGGGCTTCGAGTTCGCCACCTTCTCGCAGGACGACCAGGACAAGGTCGCCCGTCACGCGGCCATGCTGCCGTTCACGCGCAACCTCTTCGACCCCATGGACTTCACGCCCATGGTGTTTGGCGACATCCCCAACATCAAGCGCGCCACGCGCAACGGTTTCGAGCTGGCCGAGGCGGTGCTGTTCCTTTCCGGCATCCAGCATTACGCCGAGACGCCCGAGGGCATGGCCACCGTGCCCGCCTACGTGAAGGGCCTGCTGCGCGAGCTGCCGCGGCATTGGGACGAGGTGCGCTTCCTCGACGGCGAGCCGGGCAAATACGTCGTGCTGGCCCGCCGCGCCGGCAAGCAGTGGTTCGTCGCCGGCCTGAACGCCGATGACGCGCCGCGCGAGATCAAGCTCGACCTCGCGTGGTTGGGCCAGCGCCGCGGCCAGCTCATCACCGACGGCTCAGGCGAGCGTGAATTCGCTTCAAGCCTGCTCGCCGCACCGGCCGCCACCGTGACGTTGGCGCCCCACGGCGGATTTGTCGCGCGCTTTCGATGAAAGCTTTTGGTAGCCTGCCGCCCATGCGAACCCGAGCGGACCACTCCACCTACAGCGCCCAGCCCGAGGGCAAGAGCCAGCACGGCCGTATCGTCAGCGAGCTGGGCCTGGCCATCGTCGGCGGCGAACTGCAGCCCGGCGACAAGCTGCCGCCCGAAGCCCAGCTGCTGGAGCGCTACGAGATCAGCCGCCCCGTGCTGCGCGAGGCCGTGCGCGTGCTCGTCGCCAAGGGCTTGGTGGTGTCGCGCCAGCGCGCCGGCGCCATCGTGCGGCCGCGCAACGAGTGGCATCTGCTGGACCCCGACGTGCTGTACTGGCTCATCCAGTCCCGCCCGCAGCGCGATTTCGTGCAGACCCTGCTGGAAGTGCGCCAGATCTTCGAGCCCGCCGCCGCCGCGCTGGCCGCGCGTGCCGCGACCGATGAGCAATTGGCGGGCATCGCCACCGCCTACGAAGGCATGGCGGCCGCCACGACCACGGCCGAGCTGCTGGAGCCCGACCTGGCCTTCCACCGCCGCATCGCCGAGGCCACCGGCAACGACCTGCTGGCCTATATCGGCAACATGCTGTCGCTGGCGCTGCGCGAGTCCATCATCCTGTCCAGCCAACTGCCCAACACGCACGAGCTCTCGCTGCCGCGCCACAAGGCCATCCTGACCGCGCTGCAGGCCCGCGACCCGCTCGGCGCCCGCCAGGCCACGCTGGTGCAACTGGACGAGACCGGCGACGACATCAACAGCGTCCTCGCCAACGACGGCCGGGTGAACCTTGCTTAAGAAAGCCACCATGGCCCGCGACGACGACGATGACGCCACCGGCCTGACCGACGCCAGCCCCAACCCCAACTGGTTCCTGCGCGCGCGCCTGAAGACGCGCCAGCTGCTGCTGCTGATCGCGCTCGACGACGAGCGCAACATTCACCGCGCCGCCGAGGTCCTCTGCATGACGCAACCGGCCGCGTCCAAGCAGCTCAAGGACCTGGAGGACATGCTGGACGTGAAGCTCTTCGAGCGCCACCCGCGCGGCATGGAGCCCACGCTCTACGGCGAGACCATGATCCGCCACGCGCGCATGGCGTTGACGTCGCTGTCGGCCGCCCACGACGACATCGTGTCGCTGAAGAACGGCCTGGCGGGCCAGGTCGAGGTCGGCGTCATCATGACCCCCGCCATGGGCCTGCTGCCGCGTGCCATCTCGCGCATCAAGCTGCTGGCGCCCCGCCTGCGCATCGGCGTGCACATGGAGAGCAGCAAGCAGCTGCTGGACATGCTGCAACGCGGCAAGCTCGACTTCATGATCGGCCGCATCGTCGAAGAGGAAAACGCTGCCGGCCTGCACTACGAGGAGCTCACCGTCGAGCCCGCCTGCGCCGTCGCGCGCGTCGGCCACCCGCTCTTGAAGGAAGACAACCTCAAGCTCGCCGACCTGGCCGACCAGCCCTGGATATTGCCGCCCACGGGCAGCGTGCTGCGCCACCGCTGGGAGCTGATGTTCCGCCGCGCCGCGCTGGAGCCGCCGTCCAACAACGTCGACACCACGGCCCTGCTGCTCATCACGGCGCTGCTGCAGCAGACCGACTCCCTGCATGTGATGCCGGTCGAGGTGGCGCGCTACTACGCGTCGCTGAACGTGCTGGCCATCCTGCCCATCGACCTGCCCTGCCATATGGACGCCTTCGGCATCATCACCCGCGAGGGGCATCTGATGTCACCGGGCGCGCGGCAGCTGCTGCATGAGGTGAGGTCGGCGGCGCGGGACCTCTACTGAGCCACTGACCCACGGAGACGGTGCGGAGACGCTGCGTGCGCAAGATGYGCCGCATTGCCGCCACACGCCTCGGGTCATCGACCGGGCCGGCAACGAACCGCGCCCCATTGCAGGCGCGGCCTCTCATCTCGATGGAGAAGACGTTGACCGCACCAACCTCAACCCAGAGCCCGCTGAAGTCACGCACTCAACCGGTCGGTCCGCTCCGGCGGGCTGTCGTCGGTGGGGCGTTGCTGGTTCTTTCCAATCTCGGCTTCGCCGCAACGACCGCCGCCTCGGTCACCATTCGGCAGGTCGGCGACAACGCGACGCCCAACACCCAGCATTTCGCCGGTGTCGGCAACGACCGGTTGCGCGCGGCCGCCGGCGACTACACCAAGGCGCCCGCCACCACGTCGGGCAGCGCCACCGCAGGCAACGGCAAGATCTCCACTTTCGCCAGTGCCTTCAGCAATGGGCGTGGGAACCCGGGCGCACCCACCAGCGTCTCCACCACCGCCACCGCGTCGCTGAGCGACAGCTTCACCGTCAGCGCGACGGGCAACGATCCCATCCAGATGGTGTTCGCACTGCATGCCGGCGGCGCCGTGACGGCGTCCAACACCGACCCGAACGCCGGCCTGGGTTTTGGCGGCGCCGGTGCCACGGCGAGCTGGGCGATCAACCTGTCCGGGCCGAACGTCTCGCTGGCAAGCTCGGGCAGCGTGGCCGAACAGAAGACCATCGTCAGCCGCAACCCCTTCCTGATCAGCATCGTCCATACCGAAACGGGCCTGGGCTTCAGCGAGTTCTCGTTGGTGGTCGGGCTGAATCCAGGTCCGGTCGGGACGACCTTCAGCCTGTCGATGCTCGCCGAGGCCAACGCCGGCATTCAGGTTGGCAATGGCGCCATGAACGCCATTGCTGACTTCGGCAACACACTGGAGTGGAAAGGCTTGGCGGGCGTGACCCTGCAAGACGGCAGCCCTTACCTCGGCACGCTGTCGTTCACCAGCGAGTCGGGCTTCGACTACGGCCGTGCCGTGTCCGCGGTGCCGGAACCTGGGAGCTATGCGCTGATGCTGGGCGGCCTGGGCTTGATCGGCTGGATGAAGCGTCGCCGCGGTTGAACGCGCCCCAGGGTTCGTGCCACCGACAGACCCTGCGGCCATGTCGAGTCTTCTTACATATCGATCGAGTCGCCTCTCAGTAATTCGGTTATGTCGTTGTTCCAGATGAACTAAACGCCCGGGGCACGAACGTTGCTAATGCCGATCACTCAAACAGGAGCCTGTCTATGAAATCGATCGCGCACCGCTCGTTGGCATTCATCGCAACGCTCCTGATCCTGCTCACGTTCTCCGGTCCGTCACGGGCGGGCCTGGTGGTGACGCTGGCGCCAACCGCCGCCACCGATCTGTCGAACGTGCATGTCGGCGACACCCTGCAGTTCTACTCGGTTGGCAGCAGCGACGTGGACCCGACCGAATATCTGACAGTGTTTCCCGCCGTCCACCTGTTCGCGACGGCATCGCTTTTCGACATATTTTCCGGCGTGGGCCTGGCCGGATGGAACAACCCGCTGGGGACGAATCCCCACCTTGCGCTGTGGACGGTTCGTCTGGACACCGCAGGCACGGTTGAGCTGTACAACGGTTTTTCAGACTGCCTCGGTTTGCCAGGCGACACGACCGGCTGCGCGGTGACCAATCTCGGCGCCACGCGCCCGGCAGACAGCAACCGCATCAGCTTCACCGTGCACGCGCTTCCCGAGCCGTCGTCCATCGCGCTGCTGACTTTGGGGCTGCTGGCTCTCGGAGTGCGCCGGCGCAAGGCCTGATCGCGGGAGGGTTGCCAGGGCCGCTGCAGTCGCGCGAGCTCAGGCCAGCAGCTCGCCACGCGGCTGCTTTGCTGCGCCGACGTCCAAGCTCAGAATCGAACTGGTAGCGGCTGCGCTGACCCACTCGGTTTCCAGCAGCGGAGTCGGCGCAACTGAACCGGCGAGCGATGTCATCGCTGCCGCACGAAAAAGACGGTCGAGACGATGGGCACGCCGTCGGCCACCAAGCCGAGATTCCACAAGCCAGGTTCCTGCTCTCCAGGCGCGTCGAAGGTCCATGTAGCGCTGCAAACGCGAGGCTCCACGCAATCAGCGCGATGCGCAAGGGTCTTGCGGAACTCGGCCTGCCGCGTCTTCGCTACGCAAGCCGGAGTTGACGGGCCGCCAGACCAGTTCCAGCTGCTTGATCAATTGAGACTTGAATCTCCAGGCGTACCGAAATCCCACTTGGCGATCAAGACCCGCGTCAACAGTCTTCGCATCCGTTTCCCCTTCCGGCTTTTGCACGCCGGACCAGAGCAAGACCGGGGCTTGCGGTGGGTCAGTCGGCATCAGCCGCTTGATGGACAAGCTGACATCCTGGACAAGTTCTCTGCCCGAAGCTCGTCCGAGGGCAACCTTGGGCCCCTCAAAGTCCAGGTGCCAAAGCACGTCCTCGCCCTGAGCGCATCTGACGCTTTGGATGAACTTGACCGAACCGCTCTTGACGATGCGGCTGCTCACCGCCTTGCCGCCCTGTGAATCACAAAGGCCCTTGGCCTCTTGCACAGCATCAGCTGCCGCTATCGCGGCCGGGTTGGCGAAGGTGACGGGTTGAGCATTCGTGGGCATGGGCGTTGCCACCGACGTGGGTTCGCCGGCGTGTTTGCTGATAAGCCGATCCAGTTGTTGCTCGACCGATTCCGCGGCATGCGCCGACAGGGCGGCCACCATCCCGATACCAAACGCAATCGCTCCGGGTTTCACTTCTTGTCCACCACCGTGATCTCCCCTTCGGCTTTGCCGATGCCCCTCACCTCCGGCCGGTACATATCCTCCGCAAACGTCGCCGGCACCACGTACTTGCCCGGCGTCACCGCGCGCACCAGATAGAACAGCTCCAGCTGCTGGCCCAGCGACGCGGCCGCGACGAAGCGGTCGTCGCGGTACTCGGTATGCACGATGCGCTCGTTCGCATTGGCCTGAGCGATGTTGACGCCGTCCACCGTGAACTCGCCGGCCTTGGGGCCCTGGCTCAGGTTGAGGTTCTCGATCTCGAAGCCGGCCGGGATGCGGTCCACCACCAGGCCGTCCTTGATGGACTGCGGGGCCTTCACGCGCAGGCGCACGATGAACATCTCGCCGGTGGTGAACTGGCGCGCCGTCACCGGCTTGCCCTCGGTGGTGAACATGGCCCGTTCGACGGCGATGCGGTCGCTCGTCGGCGGCAGTGGCTTCACCGGGTAGCCCTGGGCCGTCACGTCCAGGTAGAGCGGCGCGGCACCGTCGTTCTTCAGCGCGATGCCGGACTTGAGCTGGGCCAGCTCGAAGCTCTGCTGGCCCGTGCCGGTGCCCGTCCACGCATCGGCCTTCGCGCCCACACTCAGCGAGGCCTTCCAGGCGTCGTCCTTGCCCGCGCCATTGGTGGCGGCCTGCACGGCCAGGAAGAGGGCCAGGCGCTCCTGCGTCGAGTAGTAGTTGCGGCGGCTGAAGTCGTCGGACAGGTCGAACAGCAGGTTCTCGCGCCGCTCGTGCGCGACCTTGTGGCGCAGCAGCAGCGCATAGGCCAGGGCACGGTCGCGCACGCGTGAGCCGTAGTCGCCCAGCCATTGGCTCCACCAGTAGTTGCCGGGGTCGTCGGGCTGGTAGCCGTAGCTGCGGGCCATGGCGTCGTCCAGGGCCATCTTGGCGCGGCCCTCGTCGCCCATCAGCTTCAGCGCCAGGCCCAGGTGCACCAGCGGCAGCGGCGACAGCGCATGGCTGCGGTACTGGTCGTGCAGGGTGCGCAGCGTGGCCAGCGGCGCCTTCTGCTCGCGCGCCAGGATGTAGCCGGCGTGGGCGGCCTCGGCAAAGCGCTGGTGGGCCATGCGCAGGACCTCGGCGTCGCGCCAGTCCGCCACGCGGCCCTTGTCGTCGCGGCGGATGTCCTTGGCCGGCGTGGTCTGCTGGCCGGGGCTGCGCTGGAACTGCTCGAGCAGGTTGTCCAGCGAGCGCTTGAGCATGGCCTCGGGCACGTTGAAGCCCGCATCGCGCGAGTCCTGCAGGAAGCCGGTCACATAGGACGACAGCCAGGCCTCGTAGGGGCTGCTGGCCTCCCACAGGCCGTAGCCGCCCTTGGGCTGCTGCATGCCGGCCAGGCGCGCGAAGGCGCCCTCCAGCCGCTTGGCGCGTTCCTCGCGCGGCACCGGCGTCATGCCCCAGCGCTTGGCGGCCTCGTCGTCGATGAAGACCAGCGGGTAGGCGCTGGACGTCGTCTGCTCCAGGCAGCCATAGGGGTACATCAACAGGCCCTTGACCTGCTCCTTGATGTCGATGGGCGGCGTGTTGGAGACGTTCAGCGCCACGCTGGCCGAGCCGGCCCAGAAGGCATCCAGCAGGGCCTTGTCCAGCGCCTGCGTGGCGCCGGGCTCCAGGCGGATGCGGCGGCTCTCGCGCACCAGCGGCGTCACGGGTTGCACCTGCAGCGCCGCCTCGCGGGTGATGCTCAGCGGCCCCGCCGTCACCTTGACCTGGATGGGTGCCAGGCCGGACGCGTCCAGCGCCTCGGCCTGGAACTTGAGGATCTGGCGCTGCTTGTCGGCCAGCTTGATCACCTCGGCGCCGCCGCTGATCTTCAGCGGCCCGCTGGCAGACACGGCCACCTTGACCTCCTGGGGCGCCCCGCTGAGGTTGGTCACGTCCAGCGCGATCGTGGCCTTGTCGCCGGGCGACACGAAGCGGGGCATGTTGAGCTCGGCCACCAGCGGCGCGGCCACCACGGTCTCGGCCTGAGCGGATGCATAGCTGTCGGCGCTGGACACGACGGCCATCACGCGCAGCGTGCCGTTGAAGTCGGGCAGCTTCAGGTTGACCGTCGCCTCGCCCTTGGCGTCCAACTGCACGGGGCCGCTGAAGAGGTCCACCAGCAACACCTTGCGCGGCATGGACTGGGTGTCGCGCTTGCTGGCGTCGCCACCGAAGCGCTGCTTGGCCACGTTGCCTTCCATCTTCTCGATGAGGCGGCCGTAAAGGTCCAGCATGTCGGCGCCATAGCGGTGCTTGCCGAAGAAGAAGTCCTGCGGGTCGGGCGTCTTGAAGTTGGTGATGTTGAGAATGCCGACGTCCACCGCACTGACGGTGACGATGGCCGCCTTGCCGGCGAGTTGAGGCACCTTGACGCTGACGGGCAGCGGCGTGGACGGCAGCACCTTGGCTGGCAAGCTCAGCGCCAGCTTGGGTTTGCGGTCCTCGCGGTTGAGCGGCAGGTGCACCAGGCCCAGGGCCCGCGCCGGCGTCACCTTGTCGCCCTGGCTGCCGGGGCGGAAGGCGGCGACGGTCACATAGAGGTCGTGGCGGCTCCAGTTGGCGTCGGCCGAGATGGGGATCTCCACGTCCGTGCCGCTGGCCTTCACGCTGACGCGCTTGGTCCACAGCACGCGGTCGCCTTCGACGGTGACGATGGCCTCGCCATCGTGCGGCGGCTTGATGGCCAGCTTGGCCACATCGCCCGGCTTGAAGGGCGCGCCCTGCAGCTTGAGCTGCACGCGGTCGGGGCGGTTGCCGATGTCGTCGGCGTCCTGGGCGCCGTAGCCGGCGTAGAAGGCATAGCGCAGCGTCTGCTGGGTCTCGGGGTCTTCGATCTCCAGGCGGTAGCGGCCCCAGCGCACGGGCAGGTTGACGGTGGTCTTGGCGGCCAGCTTCAGCGTGCGCGCCTCGACGAGTTCGTCGGTGCTGTTGAAGCCGGAATTCCAGCCGCGGCCATCGTCGTAGCGCCAGTACCAGCGGCGCTCCTCGTAGGTCAGCGTCAGCTTCAGGTCCTTGGCGGGCTTGAAGGCGCCGCTCGAATCCACCCGCACCACCTCGAAGCCGGCCAGGCCGCCCTCGGGTGCCACATTGCGGTCGAACAGGGGGCGCACGCCAACCAGGGCCGCGGCCGGCCACCAGGTGCGCTCCAGGCTGCGCACCACCGGCCGGCCGCCGGACTCGAGCAGGCTGAAGGAGCCGCGCACGCGCATCGGCGAGCTGCGCTCGGCCAGATTGGCCGTCAGCGCGACCTCGGTCTTGCCCTCGGCGTCCAGTTCCACGTCGGCCACGTCCTGGCGCGAGCGCGCCTTGTCGTCGTCGAAGTCGCCGAAGATGAAGCCGGGCAGCTTCTGGCCCAGCGGGTTGGTCACGCGCTCGGTGGCGACCGTGGCCTGCAGCCGGTTGCCGGCGGCGGGCGCGCCGTAGAGGTAGTCGCCCTGCACCTGCACGGGCAGGCTGACCTCGCCCAGCAGCGTCGCCTCCGACGCCGTCAGCTTGAGCTTCATGCGCTCGGGCAGGAACTCCTCGACCTTGAAGGCCCATTGCGCATCGGGCTGCTTGGCGCCGGGGTCGACGCGGGCCTGCAGCGTCCAGCCACCGGTGGGCGCGTCAGCCGGCAGCGTGATGGTGTGCTGGTAATAGCCCGAACCAGTCTTGCCCGGCTGCAGCAGCTGCTCGGCGAGCTTGCTGCCGTCCGGCTTCTTGACGGTCAGCGTGATGGGCAGGGGCTTGGCCAACGGCTTGCCGTCGGCGTCGCGCGCCAGCACCGAGACCTGGAAGCTCTCGGCCGGCCGATACAGGTCGCGCCCGGCATAGGCGAAGAGCTTGTTGCTGCGCGAGGGGTGGCCGGTGGCGTCGAACTCGCTCAGGTCCAGGGCCGCGTCGTTCAGCGACAGCACGGACATCTCCTTGCCGCCGCCGCGGCGCGCGAGCACGGCACGGGCCTTGTCGCTGCTGCCGGTGAAGACGGCATGCCCCTCGCTGTCGGTCTGCGCCTGGGCCAGGGCCTTGCCGGCCTCGTCGACGAGGCTGAGCTCGACGCCCGACAGCGCGCCGCCGCTCTTCAGCGAGGTGGTGAACACGTCCAGCTGGGCGGCATGGCGGCGCAGGTGCAGGCCGATGTCGGTGACGTAGTAGTGCGTGACCTGGAAGTCCCAGCCGAAGCGACCGGGCTGGTTCATGATGGCCACGTAGATGCCGGGCTCCTGCAGCTCCTTGATGCCCTCCACGGGCAGGAAGCTGACGTTGCGGCGATTCGGCCGCGCATCGGTCGTGAAGCGCCCGAGGTAGACGCTGTCGGACATGGCGCGCAGGCGGTCCAGCTGCCAGCCGCCCACGGTGCCCTTGAGGCGGCGCTGGTTGTCGCCATAGCCGTCGTAGTAGTAGCCGCCCTCGCCGTCCTCCTCGTAGGTGTTGGCGCTGYGCTCGCGCCGGCCGCTCACCTGCTCCAGGAAGGCCGGCAGCGAGGCCGGCTTGATGCGCAGGAACTGCACATCCACTTCGGGCGTGTTGATGGTCACGACCGGCAGGCCGCCGTTCTGGCCGGCCGGCAGCACCAGGCCCTTGCTGGCGAAGTAGTAGCTGTCGGGCATGGCCTCGCTGGCCTCGAAGCAATGCTGGGGCGTGGCCAGCTTGGCGCCGGACTTCGCGGCCAGCTCGGCCTTCATGGCGATGCGGTAGCTGCGGTCCGGCTTGACGAAGGGCAGGTAGAGCACCCGCGGGTTGTCGCCCAGCACCCAGCGCGCGTCGACGGGCTTGAGCGTGTTCTCCAGCGGGAAGGTCTTGGTGCTGCCCTGGACCTTGGGCGCGTCGCCCTCCTGGGCGCTCACCAGCTTGTCGAAGTCTTGCTTGCGGTCCAGCGCCTGCGTGAACATGACGGCAATGGCCGGCGAGCCGTCGAAGAGCCGCGCCTTGCATTCGGTGAAGGCAAAGGCCGTCTCCTCCGCGCCGACTTCGGCAGTGCTGGGCAAACCGGGCCCGGACTGCTTCTGCGCCACCCACCAGCCCGCGCCCACCACCGCGCCCGCCCCCACCAGGGCCATGACGGCCTTCTTCCACGCAACCATGGAGATCCTCCCTGCAATTTGACGGGGAGTTTAGGCAGCGATCAGCGACTGTCCACGGAAGGTTTCTTCTCGAGCGCTGCACCCAGGGGTGCCGCGTTTCGTCATCAATAGGTAGCTCGCCGTCCTAGGGGGGACGGCGCCGCATCTATTGCCCGCCCTGCGACGCAAGCGTAGAAAAGCCTCGGGCCCGGATGTGCCGGGCAGTCTCGAGGAGTGGCTCCATGAATCTCCGGCATCTCCTGGTGGGCCTGACCGCCCTCGGCTGCGCCTTCGCAGCCTGCGCAGGCACGACCGTCGCCAGGACGTCGGCCAGCGCGCTTGGCACGCAATTCGACCCGCCCGTGAACGATTTCGACAGCGGCACGTTCAGCTCCTCTTCATCGGCCAGCGGCAACGGCGCCGGCGGCACGGCTGATGCCTCGGTGGCCCTGGGTGTCATCAAGCTCTACGCCTCCAGCTTCGGCGGCGCCGGCAACCACCTGGGCACCGCCTTTGCCGAAGGCGTGTACGGGGAGACCCTCACGATCAGCTCGGCCGGGCTCAACGGCACCCAGGCGCGCGTCACCATGGGTGTCACGCTGCAAGGCATGATCGACCCGACCGGGGGCGGCTATTCCTCGGTGAACTTCTCTTTCAACGGAGCCGGTTTCCTCGGCAGCTGGGGCGCCCACTCCGACCCGGCATTCCCGGGCGGGTTCCCGGTCGACAACGTGAGCGCCGTGGCCGGCGGCCCGCTGTACTACTCGGGCATCCACAACATCAAAGTCACCATCACGCTGGGCACGCCCTTCACCATCACGGAGCGGCTGACGCTGTCTGCGGGCAAGATCGACTGCTTGAGCGACGTGCAATGCAGCACCAGCGAAGCAGCCTCGGTCACTGCTGATTTCGGCCACTCTTCGTACTGGAACGGCATCTCGGCGATCTCGGTGCTGGACGCCAGCGGTGTGTACGTGCCGGCGGACATGTCCCTCTTCGCCGTCACTTCGCCCTCGGGGCTGAACTGGGCCCAGTCCTTCGCGCCGGTGCCGGAGCCGTCCTCGTTGTGGCTGATGTCCCTGGGTGGCCTGCTGGCCGCCTGGCGATACCGTTCGCTCGCCCGATCCCACCCGCAATAGGCGCATTTGCACGCCTGAAGGGAGCCTGGTGCGGTACTCGATGCCCAGCTCTTGCAGATCCTGACAAGCAGCCTGGAACGGTAGGCGCTGCAGCAGGCCGCTTGATGGTCACGCCCGACGCTTGAAGAGAGCGGAGCGGATTGATCCACCATGTTGGACAAAACACGAAGGAAATGTTCATAATGGTGGACATTTTGAGTCGAGTGACCTGTCCCGATGCCCAGTAAACCGCCGGTCGTTTTCCCCCAGGAGCAGCGTCTTCTTGCTGCTCTTGGTGAGCGGCTGCGCCTGGCGCGGCTGCGCCGCAAGCTCAGCTCCATGACCGTTGCGCTCCGGGCCGGAATTTCTCGCTCCTCCCTTTACAACGTGGAGGCTGGCGACCCCGGCGCGACACTTGGGACCTATCTGAGGGTGCTCGCCGTACTGGGCCTCGAGAAAGACATCGAGTCGCTCGCGGCCGACGACCAAGTGGGCCGCAAGCTTCAGGACTTGGCGTTGGAGCCCAAACCCGCTCGAAAGCACGGCGCCATGCCAGCGTCCTCGCCGAGAGGCTCTTGATGAGCGGCTCGAACCTGGAGGTCTGGCTCGACTGTGATCTTGAAGACGCGCGGCGTGTAGGCACGCTGTCTCACGATCGCGGCCAGGTCCGTTTCGTCTATGAGCGAGACTGGCTGAAGGACCCGGTGGCATTTTCGGTCGATCCCGATTTGTCCCTCGGCGACCAGCCCTACTTTCCGAAGCCAGAGCTGGGCAACTTCGGCATCTTCCTGGACTCGTCCCCGGACCGCTGGGGCCAAACGCTCATGAAGCGACGAGAAGCTCTGCAGGCGAAGGACGAAGGCCGAATGCCCCGGAATCTCTATGCCTGGGACTTCCTGATCGGCGTTCAGGACCTCACGCGTCAAGGCGGGCTGCGATTCCGCCTGGAGGGCACCGAGGAATTCCTCGGCGCCGAAAAGATGGCCGCACCCCCCGTGACCAACCTGCGCGAGCTCGAGGCCGTGGCCACGTTGCTGACGAGCAAGCGCATCGACGATCTTGACGCGCTGCGTCGGTGGCTGGCCGTGCTGGTGGCGCCAGGCGCTTCATTGGGCGGGGCCAGGCCGAAAGCGAACTTCGTCGAGCAGGACGGCTCGCTCTGGATCGGGAAATTCCCATCGCGTGACGATGACCGAGACATAGGCGCCTGGGAGGCAGCCGTCCACACCATGGCCAAGAAGGCCGGTGTCAGTGTCCCAGCCGCCCGCGCGGTCAGGTTGAACAGCGAGTTCCATACCTTCTGCGTCCAGCGATTCGATCGCGCCAATGGCAAGCGACATTTCTATGCGTCCGCCATGACACTGCTCCGCCGGGAACAGAGTGAGGGCGCGAGCTACCTTGAGCTCGCCCAATTCCTGAGTGCCGGTGGAGACCCTGCATACGTCGCCAGCGACCTCAAGCAGCTGTTCCGTCGAGTGGCTTTCAATGTCGCCGTCGGCAATCGAGACGATCACCTGCGCAATCACGGGTTCCTGCTCGGCAAAGATGGCTGGAGGCTGTCTCCTGCCTTCGATGTCAACCCGAACGTCGACAAAGCGGAGCATGTGCTCAACATCGACGATGTCGACAACCGCCCGAGCATGAGCACGGTGCGGTCGACAGCTGCGTTTTATCGACTCACGGACGCCGAGGCAGGCGCCATCGTCGAAGAGGTGGCGACCGTGGTCGACCAGTGGCGCGACGTTGCCCGTGCCGCGGGCATTTCCGGCGCGGACATCGAGGTCACGGCCGGCGCCTTCTCGGCTCACAGTGAGCACAGGGCAGATGCACTGATTGCCATGTCGCAACCGATGGCCGCGGCCAAGTCTCGGCGATCAACGATCCGGTAGCAAAGCTCACTGGCTGGCGCGGTGTTCGCAGCACCGAGCCTGCTTGTCGATACCTAGTTCCGCCGCTCGCCGCGCGCGCTGATCGAGCCCATGCCCGACACCGAGCGCTGCACCGACGGGTTGCCGAAGTAGTCCACCGAGCCGATGCCGGAGATGTGGGCGCCCAGGTCGTCGGTGACCCACAGCACCACATTGCCCAGGCCGCTGACGTTGACGCGGGCGCTCTTGGCCTGCAGGCGGTCGGCGATGACCTTGCCCTTGCCGGAGATCTGCAGCGCCAGGTCGTCGACGCGGCCGGCGAGCTGGCCGTCGCCGGCGCCGGAGATGGTGAAGACGAGCTGCTTGGCCTGCAACTGGTCCAGCCGCACATTGCCGGCGCCGCTGATGCTGAGCTTGAGCTGGTCGGCGCGCAGCGGCCCGGGCGCCTGTACGTCGCTGGCGCCGGAGACGGACAGCTGGCGCAGCTCGCGCATCTCCACCTGCACGAAGAGCTTGCCGCTGCGCCAGATCTTCCAGCCACCGCTCGGGCGGATGACGAGCTGGCGGTCGGCCAGTTCGACCTCGACGCTCTTCTGCACCTCGTCGTCGCCAGCGATGAAGCATTGGTCGCGGTCGCCCTGCACGACGACCACGCGCGCGGCGCCGGCCAGMTCCAGCCGGTCGAAGGCGCCCGGCGCATAGACGCGGCCGGGTTCGGGCGGCATCGGCGGCACGGGCCGGGCCATGGGCGCCGGGTGGGGCGCGGGTGCCGCATGCGGCGCAGGCGCCGGGCTGGCCGGCGGGGCGGGCTGGGCTGGCGGTGGCGTCTGGGCCTGGGCCAGGCCGGCGGCGAGCAGCAGGCTCAGCAACAAGGTTCTCATAGCGACTGCTCCCTCAACATCTTGGACACCTCGCGGTTCGCCGTGATGCGCGTGCCGTCACGCAGCTGCACGACGAGCTGGGAGTTCTCGTCCGGGGTCATGTTGTCCACGAAGTCCAGGTTCACGATGCAGCCGCGCTGCACGCGCAGGAAGCGGGCCGGGTCCAGCCGTGTCTCGAAATCGGCGATGGGCAGGCGCACCAGGAAGCTGCGGCCCTTGCTGGTGATGGCGGTGTATTTGTTGTCGGAGCGCAGGCACTCGATGGCGTCCACCTGCAGCGGGAAAATCTTGCCCTGGTCGCGCACCAAGAGGCGCGTCAGCGGCGCGTCGGGCGCAGCGCCCAGGGCCTGCGCCACGTCGGCGGGGCTGGGCGAGGCGTCGCGCAGCACATGGGCCACGGCCTCGTCGAAACGCTCGCGCGAGAAGGGCTTGAGCAGATAGTCCACCGCATGCAGCTCGAAGGCCGTCAGCGCATGCTGGTCATAGGCCGTCGTGAAGATGATGCGCGGCTGGTGGGCGTCGCCCTGCAGGGCCTGCACCACCTGCAAGCCCGTCAGGCCGGGCATCTGGATGTCGGTCAGCACCAGCGCCGGCTTCAGCGCGCGGATCTGTGCCAGCGCGTCGTCGCCGTCCTCGCAGACAGCCACCAGCTGCAGGCCCGGCGTGGCCTTGACCCAGTCGGCCAGGGCTTCGGCGGCCAGGTGTTCGTCTTCGGCGATGAGAACGGTGGTGGTGTTCATGTCTGCGGGATAAACAAGTCGACGCGAAATCCCGCGCCGGGAGCGGTGTGGATGCGCAGGCGCGCATTGCCTTCGTAGTCCAGCGCGAAGCGCTTCTTCAGCGCCGCCAGGCCGACGCCGCGGCGCTGGCCGGGCTTGGGTTCCAGGGCCTCGGGCTCGCAGCCCGGGCCGTCGTCGGCCACGGCCAGGTCCAGGCCATGGTTGAGGGCATTGCGGCGCGCGGTGATGGTCACCTTGCCGCCGCCCTTGCGGTTGGCCACGGCGTGCAGGATGGAGTTCTCCACCAGCGGCTGCAGCGTCAGCGGCGGCAGCTCGTCGGCCATCACGCGTTCCTCCAGGTCCCAGTCCACGCGCAGGCGGGGGCCCAAGCGCAGGGCTTCCAGCGCCAGGTAGTCGCGCAGGAAGTCGATCTCGTCGGACAGCATCACGCGGTCCTCGGCGCCGCGCTTGGTGTCCAGCACATAGCGCAGCATGGACGAGAACTTCAGCAGCGAGGCCTCGGCGGCGGCCGGGTCCTTGCGGGTCAGGGCGATCAGCGAGTTCAGCGTGTTGAACAGGAAATGCGGGTTCAGCTTGCCGCTGATGGCCGACAGCTCGGCCTTGGCCAGGGCGCTTTCGGCCTGGGCTGCATGCACGGCCGCCGAGCGCGCCGCGCGCGACTGCAGCACGGCCGTGAAAGCGGTGGCGATGGTGGCGTAGACCACGAAGCCCCACACCGAGCGCCACAGGATGCCCGCCAGCAGCACGGCGCCGGCGTGGTCGGTGCCGAACAGGGCGGCATTGACGGCGAACTCGCCGGCCTGCCACAGCGCCGAAAACGACAACGCCGCCATCGCGTGGGCCAGGGCGGTCGCGGCCGGGCCGGCGTCGGTGCCATGCAGGCGGCGCGCCACCGGCCAGACGGCGATGCCCAGCAGCATCGGCGCCCACAGCATGGTGGTGGCCTGGTAGACGGCCAGCCAGAACGGATCCAGGCCGCGGTCGAACTCGCTGCCGGCCAGCACGAACATGCACCAGGCCAGGGCGCAGGCGCCGGCATACGCCAACCAGAGGCGGCGGTTGCTGTGACGGGGGCCCGGGGAGTTCATGGCTTCATCTTAGGGAGGCCTGCCGGCCGGGCGGCGGGTGGGGAGACGAAGTGCGGGCCCCGAGGTGCGGGATGCGGTCTCCGGGGTGTTGCTGACGGGCTTTGGCGGGGTCGCCCGGCATAATTCGCACCCTTCCCCATAGAAATCCGGACGAGCGTCATGGCCAGCGTCAACAAAGTCATCATCATCGGCAACGTCGGCAAAGACCCCGAGGTTCGCTACAACCCCAGCGGCGGCGCATGGGTCACCCTCAGCCTGGCCACCACCCGCAACTGGAAGAACCGCGAGACCGGCGAGCGCCAGGAAGAGACCGAATGGCACCGCGTCGTCTTCAACGACCGCCTGGCCGAGATCGTCGGCGAGTACGTCAAGAAGGGCCGCCCCCTCTATGTCGAAGGCCGCCTGAAGACCCGCAAGTGGCAGGACAAGGAAGGCCGCGACACCTACACGACCGAGATCATCGCCAGCGAAATGCAGCTGCTGGGCGGCCGTGAAGGCGGCGGTGGAGACGAAGGCGGCGGTGGCGGTGGCTACAGCCGCGGCGCTGGTGCTGGTGGTGCTGGCGGCGGCGGTTACGGCCGCGGTGGCGACGACATGGAAGGCGGCGGCGGTGCTCGCCCGGCCGCCCGTCCGGCTGCTGCCCAACGCCCCCCCGCTCCGCGCGCGCCGGCTGCGGCGCCCAAGGCGGCGACGGGGTTTGACGATATGGATGACGATATTCCGTTCTGACAAACCAGATTTTCCGAATTGAATTGAAAAGGCCCACAGCACATGCCGTGGGCCTTTTCGTTTCGCACTGTCGAAATCTCTACAGCTATCGCGCACCGCATATGAGCAATCGCTCCTTCGCCTTCCTCATCCTTCTTTCTGTACTGGTTGCCGGATGCGGTCTTATGCCACCTGCGCCAAAGCAAATGCATGCAGGCCCAGCGCGGCCGATGAATGAGGTCGCGATAATCTCCGAAGGTTCGAGGCTGTGGCGCCACGTGTATCAGATCGACGGCGAACACGTGGTGAACCCAGCCATCGGCGGCGCCCCTTTCACTCAAGGCTTGCTCGTTTTGCCGGGGAGCCGACGCGTGAAGGTGAAGTATTTGAATGTCGATAGTTTCAGCGCTGGTACTGTTACTACGGCAAAGGCTGAGACGGAGATCGAACTTGAAGCGAAGGCCGGTCACACATATGTACTGATGGGGCGGCGCGCGCAATATGACTACATATTTTGGTTCGAAGACAAAGGCACCAATTACAAGCAAGAGTGCCTTGCTCCTGAGCCGTACGCGAAAAAGTACATCAAAGGTGAGGATGTACCCGGCTGCTGAACGCAAGAATCCATTCTTGAGAATCGCGAGCGGCGACCTCGCAGCCTAGGGCGCCTTGGCCGCCACCTGCCGGTGGTCAAAGCTCAGCACCCGCGCCAACCGCCAACCCCCGGCCTCGCGCTTCCACAGGTGCACGAATTTCGCCTCCTCCGAGCCCGGTTCGCCCTTGCGAGTAAAGACGTGCCGGCCCGTCTGCACGGCGCCGTAGCCCTGCATGGGATAGACCTCCAGGCTGCCCGGCACCAGGGTGCGGGAGACGCCGTTGTCGCGGGGGCAGGATTTCATGACCTTCACCGCCTCGCCAAAACTGGCCCCGGACTTGTCGTGATAGAACTCGGCGTCCTCGGTGAAGAGGGCCCGGAACTTGGCCGCATCGCAGGTCAAGAAGGCGGCCTCGAACAGCGCGGCGTCCATGCCGGCGAGTTCGTCATAAAGCGGCCCGGAGCGGGCCGTGGCGTCCTGCGCAAGGCAGGGGAAGGCCAGGGCGGCCGAGAACAGTCCGGCCATTAGCCGCGTCAGAAGAAGGCGCATGAGGGTTCCTTGCAAAGCCTGCAATGCCGGCAGTTTGCAAAGCGCAACGATGGCCTGCGACCGGTGGACGACGAACCGTGCCAGCCGAAGCACAAGCCGTTGATCCGGCCGACAGGCCGCGCGCCTAGACGGGATCCAGCTTCACCGTGATCCGAGCCGCATCCGTCAATGTCGGCGGGCATTCACCACGCCGGCCGGCGTAGGAGCCCTGGGCCGTCACCTTCAGCGGCACATAGCCTGGAGCCGAGACAGTGAAGGACTGGTCGCCCGTCGCCGCCGAGAAACCGCATGGCAGCGTGCATTCGAGGGTCTTGCCGACCACCCGGACGTTCAAGCTCCGCTGCGTCGACACGAACTCGGCCGGGAAGCTCAGACCGTTGGTCATCAGATCGCTCAGGATGACCACCGGAATGGGTGCCGACGTGGCGGCGCTCTGTACCGAGGCGAGGATGAGCGCGGGCCCCTCGGTTTCGACGTTGGCCGTGCAGACTACCGATTCCTTGTTGTCGCCCCCGCCTCCACAGGCGGTCAGGCCGAGAAGCAGAGATGCCAGCGCGAGGGCCGATGACAGACAGAGATGACGACGCATGCCGGTGGTGGCCTGCGCCGCGGAAACCGGCGCTCGGCCTAACGATTCAGATGGGCGGCGATATTAGCCAGGATTGCCGCAAGGCATCACGACAGCTTGCGCGGCTTGCCAACAGGTCCCACCTGGCGAAGCAGCAGCACCCTGAAGTCGTTCTGAGCCTGCGGCGAATCGAAGCATCGCTTGGGGATCAGATGGAGCAACGCGTCGGACTGGTAGATAACAAAGACGGTCCTGCTTTCCCGCCATCGATAGATGTTCTCCCAGGGCAGCAGGCCGCCGCCGGTCGCGGTGCTGAACTGGAGGCCGGCCACACCAATTTCGACCGATGCCGGCTCTTGCAGGGAGCGCTGCTGCGTATACAGGCGTCGCACCTTCCAGGGCAGGTAAAGCCAGTACCAAGCGGGAATGTAGGCGATCGCTGCCAGGCAGAGCACATCGGTCCAGCCACGCTCTTGAAGACGCCAGGCGTACAAGGTGAAGACCACCGCGATCAGGGCCAGGACGACGATCAGCCCGCCCAGCACGGCAAAGGCAGGGCGAGGCTTCATGCCCGCGCGAATCGCGGACAGGTAGTCGTCGGAACTGATCTGAATCTGCATCAAGCCGCCTTCGCGTTCTCCACTCGCTTGCGATACCGCAACGCCAGCGTGATCAACGGGCTGGTCATCGCCGTCGTGGCCAGGGCCATGATGAGCAGGATGGTGAACATGTCGGGCCCGATGAGGCCGACGTCCAGGCCGACCTTCATGACGATGAGCTCCATCAGGCCGCGGGCGTTCATCAGCGCGCCGGTGGCCATGCTCTCGGCACCGCTCAGGCCAGCGATGCGGGCGCCCAGCCAGCCGCCCACCAGCTTGCCCACCGTCGCCACGCCCACCACCAGCAGCATGGCGCCCAGTGCGCCGCCGGTGAAAGCCGAGTGCGTGGTCGACAACCCGGCGAGCGCGAAGAACAGCGGCATCAGCAGCACGATGGACAGCGGCTCGATGCGCTGCATGACCGACTGCAGCAGGCGGTCGTCGCGCGGCAGCGTGGCGCCGAACAGGAAGGCGCCGAACACGGCGTGCAGATGCAGCCATTCGGTGGCCGCCGCACAGGCCAGCAGGCCCAGCATCAGCGCCGCCAGCACGCCCAGCGACGGCTCGCCGTCGGGCGCCCGCGCGGCCAGCAGGCGGGCGTACAGCGGGCGCACGACAAGGTAGAGCACCGCGAGGATCACCGCCGCGCCGCCCACGATGCGGGCCAGGCCGGCGTAGCCTTCGCCAGCACCGGCCAGGGCGACCACCAGGGCCAGCAGGATCCACGCGAACACGTCGACAACGGCGGCGCCGGCCAGGGCCAGCTGGCCGAAGCGGGTCTGCGTCATGCCGCGGTCCTTGAGGATGCGGGCCATGACGGGAAAGGCCGTGATGGAAACGGCGGCCGTCATGAACAGCGCAAAGGGCCAGAAGCCCACACCCGCCGGCGCCAGGCCCGGATGCAGGGCCGGCGTGATGGCCAGCGCCAGGGCGGCCGGCGCGATGACGCTGAGCAGGCCGACGCTGCCGGCCGCACGCAGCTGCGAACGCATTCCGCCCGGCGCGCGAATCTCCAGGCCGACGACGAACATGAAGAGCACCAGGCCCAGCGTGGCCAGCGCATTCAGGCCGCCGAGCAGCGGTTTGGCGAACAGCTGCGCGTGCATCTCCGGCAGGTAGAAGCCCATGACGGCCGGGCCCAGGACGAGGCCGGCGGCCATCTCGCCCACGACTTGCGGCTGCCCCAGATGACGCAGCAACCAGCCGCAGCCGCGGGCCACGCCGAGGATGACGATGAGTTGCAGGAGCAGGGTGGTGGTGGACATCAGAACGCAGCACAGCGCGCGGTTGGGCGCCGAATTTTAGGCGGCCACTCCGCAGCGCTCAGCCCGCTCGAGCCGCACTCGGCGCATGCCCGATGACGCGCTTGAAGGCCCGGCTGAACGAGGCCTCGGACTCGTAGCCCAGCCGGTCGGCCGCCGTCGCGACGCGCATGCCGTCCTGGGCGATCCAGCGCCGGGCCTGGAACATCTTGACCTTGGCGACGTATTTGGCCGGGCTCTCGCCCAGGGTGCGCGTGAAGGCCTCGGCGAAGCTGGAGCGCGAGGCGCCCATCAGCGCGGCCATCTCGGGCACGTTCCAGTCGCGCTCGGGGTCGGCATGGATGGCGGCGATGACCTTGCCGATCTTGGGGCAGCGCACGGCCGCCACCCAGCCAGTCGAGTCGCTGCAGCCGCATTCCACCCAGGCGCGGATGATGCTGGCCGCCAGCGCATCCGCCAGCCGGGCCAGGATGCCGCAGGCGCCGATGCGGTCCAGCGCCACCTCGCGCTCCATGGCGTCCAGCAGGGCCGGCACGGTGGCGTCCTTGTTGGCCAGGTCGCCGGCCAGCATGACGGTGGGCATCATGGCGATCAGCGGGTGCAGCGGGTCGAGGTTGAAGCGCAGCGCGCCGCAGAACATCACGGCGGGCGGCGGCTCGCTGGGCTGCGGCGGACCGAAGTGCTCGCCGCCCACGAGGTAGATGTTGTCGGCCACGGCCACGCGCGACAGGGTGTCGATGTCCACCGTCGGCACGTCCGGCGCGCTGGCCAGGATGTGGAAGCTGCCATGGGGCAACAGCACGGCGTCGCCTGCGTTCAGGCGCTGCCAGTCGGTGGCCGCCGTGCGCAGCCAGGCGCCGCCGCTGGCGACGAAGTGAAATCGCGCCGCGGCCTGGGCGGGAAAAGCCACGGCCCAGGGAGCGCGCATCAGGCAGCGGCCGTACTCCACACCGTCCAGGCGCAGGCCCAGCAGCACCTGGGTCAGCGTGTCGGGCACGCCGGGCTCCGTCTCGAGGCCCTTGGACGAAAAGTCAAGCATCTCGGCTCTTTCGGCATTCAAACGCCGGAATCCTATGCCTAGCATGAGACCGTTAGCCACTCCAGGGTCTTTGTCGTGTCGTCCTCTCCCTGCTCCCAATGCCTAGACGCGGGCGCCAATGCCGCTCCCGTCCCGGCCGTTCCCCCGCTACCCGCCCCCACCCACCATTGGCCCGCCATCGGCTCACTGACGCTGGGCGTCTTTGGCCTCGTCATGGCCGAGTTCCTGCCGGCCAGCCTGCTGACGGCCATGGCCGCCGACCTGGGCGTCAGCGATGGCGCGGCCGGCCAGGCCGTCACGGCCACGGCCCTGGTCGGCGCCATCGCCGCGCCTTCGCTGCCGCTGCTGACGCGCCGGCTGGACCGCCGCGTCGTCATGCTGGCCTTCACGGTGCTGCTGCTGCTGTCCAACGCCCTCGCGGCGACGGCCAGCAGCCTGGGCCTGCTGCTGGTGGCGCGGGTGATGCTGGGCGTTGCCCTCGGGGGCTTCTGGTCGATGTCGGCGGCGCTGGCGCTGCGGCTGGTGCCGCCGGCGCAGTTCGCGCGCGCCATGTCCATCATCCTGACCGGCGTGTCGGTGGCCACCGTCTGCGCGGCGCCGCTGGGCGCGTGGATGGGTGACGTCTGGGGCTGGCGCAGCGCCTTCATCGCGGCCGGCGTCGTGAGCCTCGTGACGCTGGTCGTGCAGGCCGCCACCCTCCCGCCCCTGCCGCCGCGTGACAAGCCCGACCTGCGCGTGCTGGCCGAGCTGCTGCGCCGCCCGCCGGTGCGAGTGGCCCTGCTGGCAGTGCTGCTGGTCGTCTCCGGCCACTTCGCCGGCTTCACCTACATCCGGCCGCTGATGGAGCAGGTCACCCACCTGTCGGTCGGCGCCATCTCCGGCGTGCTGCTGGGCTATGGCATCGGCGGCTTCTTCGGCAACTTCGCCGGTGGCTGGCTGGCCGGGCGCAGCGAGCGCCACGCCATCGTGGCCGGCGGCGTGCTGATCGCGGTGCTGGCGGCCAGCCTGCTCGTCGCTGGCAGTTCAGCCGTGGTGACGGCCATCGCCATCACGCTGTGGGGCTTTGCCTTCGGCGCCTTCCCGGTCGGTTTCCAGACCTGGATCGTGCGCGCCGCGCCCGACCAGGCCGAAGGCGCCGGCGGGCTGATGGTGGCGGGCTTCCAGATCGCGATCGCCAGCGGCGCCATCGGCGGTGGCCTGCTGGTGGACCGCATCGGCGCGCTGGGCGGCCCGGCCTTCGCCGTCGTCGCGTTGACGCTGGGCACGTTGCTGACGCTGCGCCATGGCCCCCGTCCGCTTGAAGCAGCCCCTCGCCCAGTCGCGCCGCGCTGAACGCGGGCGCACCCGGTCGGTCCCCCGAGGGGACGGCGATGCATGCGGCGTCGAGCCGCATGCACATCGCCAGCGCGGGCCGGCTAGGGAGCGGCCCGGCGCTCGGCCCGCAGTCACACATACGAACGGAGAACAGACATGAACCGCCGCCTCACCCTCGCCGCCTATCCGCAGGGCCTGCCCGGCGCGGAGCACTTCCGCCTCGAGACCCAGCCCGTACCGGAACCGGCCGACGGCCAGGTGCTGCTGCGCACCCTCTACCTCTCCGTCGACCCCTACCAGCGCAACCTGATGGCGCCGGTGGGCCCGGGCTATGCGCCGCCGGTGCCGCTGGGCGGCGTCATGGTGGGCGGCACGGTCAGCCGCGTCGTCGCTTCACGCCATGCCGGTTTCAAAGAGGGTGAGCTGGTGCTGGCCAACGCCGGCTGGCAGGACTACGCCCTGTCCGATGGCAGCGACCTGCTGGGGCTGGGCGATGTGAAGCAGCCTTCACATGCGCTGGGCGGCCTGGGCATGCCGGGTTTCACAGCCTATGTCGGCCTGCTGGACATTGGCCAGCCCAAGCCGGGCGAGACCATCGTCGTCGCCGCCGCCACCGGCGCGGTCGGCGCGGTCGTCGGGCAGCTCGCCAAGCTGAAAGGCGCCCGCGTCGTCGGCATTGCCGGCGGTGCCGACAAATGCCGCCATGCCGTCGAGGTGCTGGGCTTCGACGCCTGCCTGGACCGCCATGCGCCGGACCTCGCCGAGCGACTGGCGGCGGCCTGCCCGCAGGGCATCGACGTCTATTTCGAGAACGTCGGCGGCGATGTGCTGGCCGCGGTACTGCCGCTGTTGAACGTCAGTGCCCGCGTGCCGGTCTGCGGCTTCATCTCGCACTACAACGATGCGATACCCGCGCCCGGCCCCGACCTGGCAACCGTGCTCGCCAAGCGCGTCCGCGTTCAGGGCTTCATCATCCTGGACCACTACGGCGCGCGCTTCGACGCCTTCCGCCGCGACATGAGTGCGTGGTTGGCTTCAGGGCGCATCACGCTGCGCGAGGACATCGTCGAGGGCCTGGAACAGGCACCCCAGGCCCTGGCCCGGCTGCTGCAGGGCGGCAACTTCGGCAAGACCGTCGTGCGCGTGGCTGAAGGCTAGGCCATCACGGCTTGGCCAGTGCGTCCAGCGCCTTCAGCGCACGTTCTAGTCCGCCCTTCTTCATCGGGTGCTTCTCTGCAGGCAGCAGTTGCTCGATGGCCAACCGCTGGGCGAGCGCCAGGGGCGCGATGACCGTTTTACCGCTCAACTGTGGGTCATCCGTGGGTGGAGCACTGCCGGACGGGCGCGCAACATCGGCGGCTCCATCCCACGATCAGGAGAGCCCCATGACTGCTGCGGCAAGCCAGCGCAATCGCCTTCCCACGCTGCTGGCGCCCGCCCTGGCGCTGGTGCTGTCGGCCCCCGCGTCTGCCACGGTCTGCCCGACCGCGACCTTCGACCAGATCCTCGCGCTGGGCAACTGCACCATTGCAGGCTCCAACTTCGATTTCACCCAGCGGCAGCTGCCATCGCACCCGGTCTGGAACAACGGGCCGTTTGCCGGCAACACGAAGCTGGCGCCGGACGCTGCGGCGATCGTCTTCACGCCCGACAGCAGCCCCGGCAGCATCGGCTTCACGCTGGCGATGGACTTCGGCGTCGTGGGCCAGGCCTCCCGCTTCGACCCGTTCGCCCAGACGGTCAAGACCGGCAACTACATCGATGCGACGCTGGCCTACTTCAGCATCACCAACGCGGCGGGGATGGGCCTCAGCGGCTACTCGGTGACGATGGGCAACGTGGTGGTCACGCAGACCAACTTCGACGCCATCGTCTACGCCAATCTGAACAGTGCCACTGCGGCGGTCAACAACGCCGGGTTCACGCGGCTGACCGAGGCCATCGACTATGGCGTCGTGCTGCCGGGCACCTTGCTCTACGCCGCCAACTTCAAGGCCTACGAGTATTCGCCCGACGCCGCACATGGGGCTCGCTTCGGCACCGTCAGCTTCGAATTCGCTCAACAGGCGTTGGCGGTGCCGGAGCCCGGCACGGTCCTGTTGTGGTTGGCCGGGCTGGCGGGCGTCGCCTGCATCGCGCGTCGTCGCGCGAGCTGAAACCAACGCGCCTGACGTTGACCTCAGGCCGCTTTCTTGCGGCTGGTGCCGCCCCTCTTCGCCGGCGCCTTGGCCTTGCCGCTCAGGCTCTGGCGCAGCAGCTCGGTCAGGTCGACGACATTGCTGCCGCCTGCCTCGGGCGCTTCCTCGAAGGGTTTCACGGTCGCCTTCTTGCCGGCCTTGGCCTTGGCCTTCACCAGCGCATGGATGGCGCTCGTGAAGTCGTCCTTGAACTTCTCGGGCTTCCAGGCCGACGTCATCTGCGCAATGAGCTGCTGGGCCATCTTCAGCTCCGCGGGCTTGACGCCGGCAGCACCCGCCTTGGGCAGCTCCAGCGCGTCAGGTGAGCGGATCTCCTCGGCCCAGCGCAGCGTGCCCAGCATCAGCGCTGGGCCGGCGGGGATCAGCGCGGCCAGGTGCTCCTTGTTGTGCAGTACGAAGCGGGCGATGCCGATGACGCCGGCGCTCTCCAGTGCCTCGCGCAGCAGCGCATAGACGCGATCGGCCCGGCCATCGGGCGCCAGGTAATAGGGCTTCTCGATGTAGACGAAGGACACGTCCGCCGCCTTCACGAAGCTCTCGATCTGGATGGTCTGCGTGCGCTTGGGGTAGGCCGCCTTGATCTCGTCGTCTCCCTCGAGCTTCACGCCCTTGACGATGTGCTCCTTGGCAATCTCCTTGCCGGTGCGCTTGTTGATGCGCTTGTAGCCCACCGGGTCCATGCTGCGCTTGTCCAGCCAGTCGAAGTCGATCTCCTGCTCCTGCGTGGCGGTGTGCAGCGACACCGGCACATGCACGAGGCCGAAGGAGATCGCGCCCTTCCAGAGGGCGCGCGGGTTGGCGGCGGCCATGCGGCGTGGGCCTCAGACCCAGACGGCGCCGTAGTGCGCGTAGACGTCGCGGCCGAAATCGTCGGTGTAGTCGGGCCGCTCGTCCTTCGCATAGCGCGGGCCGGTCTTGAGCTGTTCCATGTCGAGGTTGACGACATAGCCGTCCTTCTCGGTGTCGTAGGTCAGCATGCTCCAGGGCAGCGGGAAGCGGTCCGCGCCCAGGCCCAGGAAGCCGCCGAACTCCAGCGCGGCATAGCGGACATGGCCGTTGCGCTTGTCGATGACGAGGTCGTCGATGGCGCCGAGCTTTTCGCCGGCGAGGTTGTAGACGTTGGTCCCTTCGACACGTGATGCCGAAATGGTGGGATGCAGGCTGACGCTCATGGCGGCTCCTTGATGGCTGTCGAATCACTATCCGGCCTGCCGCCCCGCTGTGCCGTCGGCGTGACAGACGTCTGCCTGTAGGTGGGGGCTGACCGCCGCGGCGGCTTTCAGCAGAATCCGCCCCTCATGAACACCCTGATCGCCCTTGTGCTCGCCGCCGCCGCCGTGAACCCGCCGCTGCGCTGGACGCCCGAGCGCGTCTCGACGGACCAGTACGAGGCCTCGCCGACCTTCACGCCCGATGGCCGCAGCATGGTCTTCATGCGCGCCGACAAGCAGTTCTCGACCTACCGCCTCATGCAGTCGACCTGCGGCCCGGCCGGCTGGGGCGAGGCCACGCCCGTGCCCTTTGCGGCGCCGCCGCCCGCCAACGACGCCGACCCCTTCATCACTGCCGATGGGCGCCAGCTCTGGTTCGTGTCGTCGCGGTCCTTCCCGGGCAAGCAGGGCGATGACCTCGACATCTGGGTGGCCGATGCGGACGGCCGTGGCGGCTGGCTGGCGCCGCGCCGCCTGCCCGAACCCGTCAACTCGCCGCAGGCCGAATTGCTGCCGCGCCTGCTGCCCGACGGCCGCCTCTTCTTCGGCTCTGACCGCCCTGGCGGCCTGGGCGGCAACGACGTCTATGTCGCCAGCCCGCAGGCCGACGGCAGCTGGCGCGTCGGCAACCTCGGCGCACCGCTGAACAGCGCGAAGAACGACTACGAGATCGAGATGTCCCGCGACGCCAGCCAGGCCGTCGTCGTGTCCGACCGCGAGGGCCGCTCGCATCTCTATCGCTACGCCAGGGCGGGCGAGGGCTGGCAGCCATTGGGCCGCGTGGCGGCCCGCGACGATGTCTTCCAGGTCGGTCCGCTGCTGTCACCCAAGGGCGACCGGCTGCTGTTTGCGCAGGCAGACGGCGAGCGCTCGGGTGAACTCTTTCTCGCCGACCTGACCCCCAACCCCGACCGGTCCTGGCCACCCGCCTGCACCGGGAGCAAGCCATGAACCTCACACGCCGCACCCTGGCCGTTGGCCTCGCGACGACGACACCCATCGCAGGAGCCGCCATGGCCGCCAACAAGACCCGCGCCATCAACGCCGCCGAAGCACCCGCCCCATCGGGTGGCTATGCGCAGGCCCTGGAGGTGAAGGCGCCGTCGCGCCTGCTCTTCATCAGCGGCCAGATTCCTGTCGACAAGGCCGGCGCCGTGCCCGCAACCTTTGCCGCGCAATGCCGTCTCGTCTGGGCCCATATCGACGCCCAGCTGAAGGCGGCCGGCATGACGCTGGACCACCTCGTCAAGGTCACAACCTATCTCGGCGATCGCAAACACGCATTGGATAACTCCGCCATCCGCCGCGAGGTGCTGGGCGCGCGCAGCCCGGCACTGACGGTGCTGATCGCCGGCATCTACGACAGCGACTGGCTGCTGGAGATCGAGGCCATCGCGGCCGACTGAAACCGCTCAGGCCGGCTGCGGCACGCAGGCAAACGCTGCCAGCAGCGCCTCGTGCAGCGCATCCGGGTCCAGCGGCTTGGTCAGGAAGGCGGCCAGCCCCAGGCGCTCGCAGCGCTCGCGCTCCAGCGGCATGGCGCTGGCCGTCAGCGCCAGCACCGGCGCCGCCAGGCCGGCCTCGCGCAGGCGGCGCGTGACCTCGAAGCCATCCATGTCGGGCAGGTGCAGGTCCATCAGCACGGCGTCGAAGGGGCCGCTGGCGGCTTCGCGCAAGGCGCTTTCGCCATCGGGCGCCACGGCAACCTGCAGCGCGCCCTGGGCCAGCACGGCCAGCGCGATCTCCTGGTTGACGGGGTTGTCTTCGACGAGCAGCACGCGCCGGCCGTGATGGCGCATGCGCAGCAGGTCGGCGGGCGACAGGCGCAGCGACTGGCCTTCCTCGAAGCCGCGCGGGCGATGGTCGCGCGCCAGCCGGGCCGTGAACCAGAAGCGCGCCCCCTGGCCGGGCCGGCTGGACAGGCCGACCTCGCCGCCCATCATCTCGGCGATGCGTCGCGTGATGGCCAGGCCGAGGCCGGTGCCACCGTGGCGTCGCGCGATGGTCGCGTCGCCCTGCTCGAAGGCGCTGAAGAGGCGGCCCGCCACCTCGGGGCCGAAGCCCGGGCCGGTGTCGCTGACCTCGAAGCGCAGCCGCACCGCGTCGTCGCCGGCACCGACATCGTCAGGCAGTTGGGTCACGCTGAGCACCACCTCGCCGCTGTCGGTGAACTTCACCGCGTTGGCCACCAGGTTGAGCACGGCCTGGCGCAGCCGCGTCGGGTCGCCGAGCAGGCGCTCCGGCAGGCCGGTGGCGCACAGGCGCAGCGCAATGCCCTTGGCCTGGGCCTGCGGGCCGAACAGGCTGAGGGACTGCCGCAGCAGCTCGGGCAGGGCCAGCGGCAGCTGCTCCAGCTCCATGTGGCCGGCCTCGATCTTGGACAGGTCCAGCACGTCGCCGATCAGCGTCATCAGATGGCCGGCAGCGTTTTCCATGGTGGCCAGGCGCGCGGCCTGTTCGGCATCGGTCGCCGAGCGCGACAGCAGGCGCGACATGCCGACGATGGCATTCATCGGCGTGCGGATCTCGTGGCTGATATTGGCCAGAAAGGCCGACTTGGCCTCGCTGGCCGCGCGCGCCTCGGCCGACGCCCGCTCCAGCGCGGCCGTGCGCTCCTGCACGCGCACCTCCAGCTCTCGGCGGGAGCGTTCCAGCGCGTCGATGGCGCCGCGGCGGTCGCTCACGTCGAGGTGGATGCCGAGGGCGCGCAGCGCGCGGCCGTCGGCATCGCGCTCGACGACCTGGCCAGCATCCAGCACCCAGATCCAATGCCCATCGCGGTGGCGCAGCCGGTGCTCGCAGCGGTAGCTGTCGGTGGCGCCGCGCAGATGCGGCAGCAGCGAGGCGTCGATGGCGGCCCAGTCGTCGGGGTGGACGAGGGCACGCCAGCTGTCCAGGTGGGGCTCGATCTCGTCGACGCGGTAGCCCAGCATCTCGGCCCAGCGCTCGTTGACGTGCACCCTGCCGCTGGCCACCTGCCAGTCCCACAGGCCCAGGGCCGCGCCGCGCATCGCCAGCGACAGCTGCTGCTCGCTGCGCGCCAGCCGCTCGGCATCCTGGCGCTGCTCGGTGACGTCGCGGGCGATGAGGTAGCGCGGTTCACCCTCGCCGGGCAGGCGGCCGCGGTTGACGCGGAACAGCCGCGGGCCGGCCGGCGTCTGCCAGGTCTCGACGTCGACATCGGTCGCGGCCCGCTCGGCCGGGCCGTCCAGCATCGCGTCCGGCAGGCGGCCGATGAGGTTGAGGCCGGGCAGCGGCGCCACGCCCAGGCCGCCCACGCGCGCGGCCTCGTCGTTGCAGACCAGGCAACGCCCCTCGGCGTCATGCACGATGACGGCGACGCCGGCATCGGCCAGCACGGCATTCAGCATCTGCAAGGCCTGGGCGCTCAAGGCATGGCTGCGGCGGCGCAGCAGGCGGGCGCCGCCGAAATCGCGCAGCCGGCGCCACCAGCGTGCCGGGCCCGCGGCGGGCAGGGGCAGGGCGCTCAAGCGGCGGCTCCCAGCGGGTTGGCGGCACTCATTGCCAGCAGGCGGTGCAATTCGAGATGAGCCCGCACGCGCGCCAGCAGCAGCAGCGGGCGCAGCGGCAGGCTCAGGCAGTCGCAAGCGCCCAGGCCCAGCGCCAGTTCCTCGTCACCGCCACTGGAGACGAAGAGCACGGGAATGGCTCGCGTCTCGTCGTCGGCGCGCAGCCGGCTCAGCAGGTCCAGGCCATGCTGGTCGGCCACCGACTCACCCAGCAGGATCAGGCCGGGCGCGGGCTCGCCGGCGGCCAGGCGCGCCAGGGCGGCGCCCGAGGCGGCGCTGCGCACGCGATAGCCGGCCTCGCGCAGCAGCGCGGCAGCGCCGTCGAGCGCGGCGCCGGCCAGCAGCAGCAGCGGCGACGCAGCGTCAGGTGGGTCAGAAATGAGCATGGTGCGCATCTTGTTCGTGCAATGCGGTCATGGCGAGGGGGTGATGAGGGGTTTCTGGCATCCCCGACACCGGCCATCAAGAATCCCCTACACAAACCTCATGGCGCCGTTACATCTCTTGACCGACAGTGGCCGCCTGGCCAAACAAGGGAGCAGGTGAACCATGCGCGACGACGGTGCCGTGACCCCAGGGGAGCATGAGATCGCTGCGGGCGATTTCGGTCGCGCCGCTGCCATGACCGCATGACCCGCGCCGCCCGGCCCAGCACCTCGCGCTTCGCGCTGCTGCCGGCTTTTGCCGTGGCGGCACTCACCTGCGTGCTGCTGGCCTTCGAGCAGCGCCTGCTCGGCGCCGAACTCATCGAACGCAGCCTGGTGCGCAACCAGCAGCGCGCCGACGTGCTCGGCCTGCAGCTGCAACTGGCGCTGCGGGACGCCGTCAGCCAGGTGCGCCTGCTGGCGCGCTCGCCGCTGCTGCGCCCCGGTGCGTCGCCCGAGCGGGCGCGGGCCGAGCTGGACCATCTCGTCGAGCGCTCGCCGCGCTTCGTCTGGGCCGGCCTGGTCGGTCTGGACGGCCAGGTCATTGCCGGCAGCCGCGGCTGGCTGGAGGGCGCCTCCATCGCGCAGCGGCCGGTGTTCAAGCGCGGCAAGGACGGCATGGTGGGCGACGTGCACGAGCCCGTCACGCTGGCGCCGCTGATGGCGCGCCTGCCCGGGGGCGTGCGCGAGCTCATCGACATCGGCGAGCCGGTGCTGGACGACGCCGGCGAGGTCGTCGGCGTCGTGGCGGTGCACCTGGGCCTGGACTGGGTCAACGATC